>CAYWTD010000001.1:0-37077 GCA_964461185.1 uncultured Candidatus Saccharibacteria bacterium
GGACGAACGGTTAAATATAAATTAAATATAAATGTAAGAATGTTTGTGATGACAAAAATAAAAATTAAAAAAACTTTTTGAAAAAATAAATTTGTTTTTAAAAACATATCAAGCATAACTACAGCAAAAAATACTGAGGAAACAATACCGCTGTAAATCTTTCCATGAAAAAAGAAAATTGCAGCTATCGACAAACTGTAAACTAACAAAAAAGGAACAGCGCAATTATTAATTTTGTTTTCGAAATATTTTTTATAATTCACCCACAGCAACATACAAGCAAAAGGCACAGAGATAAAAAACAGCACTTCTTCAACAGGCAGATTTCCAATCAAAAAACCAGTTATGTATTTTTGATTAAAAGACCAAAAATAATTAACAACCAATTCGTCCCAAATCACAAAAAAAGTTGCGGCAACCAAAATTCCGACGATTAATGCCCGAGGGTTTGGTTTTATTACTTTCCCCTTTCCAAAAATATAAACCAGTAGTGGTCCTAAAATAATTACAATATTAAAAATTAAATATTCGAATATCATGATTTTCTGTTATTAAGATATATTAACAAATTATCACAATTCATAGTCTTTGATCAGGTTCACGACTATTTGTGATGAAATCAAAGTTGTCGGCATTCCAACTCCGGGATTAGTATACTGCCCGACAAAATACAGGTTTTTCACTTTTTTACTAAAATTCTTTGGACGAAACATTGCGGTTTGATTTAGTGTATGGGCGAGACCAAATGCGCAACCCTTGAAAGCGTTATAGTCCGATATAAAATCTCGGTGTGAATATATTCTTTTTAACTTTATATGCGGAGAAATTTTTTCATCAATTATTTTTTCTAGATGTTCTATAACTTTTTTTGCTTCCCTTTCCCTATTTTCATCTGAATCATCAAGTCCAGATGCCACCGGAACTAAAATCATCATTGTTTCATGCCCAAGCGGCGCGACAGATTTATCAGTTCTGGAAGGAATGTGAACATAATATGATGGATTTTCTGGCCAAGAAGGTTCTTTGTAAACATCATCAAAACCTTTTTCCCACGAACTATTAAAATACAAATTGTGATGTTCAAGTTTCTCAAATTTTTTGTCTAAACCAAGATAAACAATGAATCCAGATGGTGAAAGAGTTTTTTTGTCCCAATATTTTTCATTGTAAGTTTGCCATTTTTTTTCTAATAACTGAGTTTCCGCAAAACGATAATCAGCATTACAAACCACAACATCAGCATCATAAACACTGTCAGCACAAATAACTTTTTTTGCTCGGCCATTCATTATTTCAATTTTCGTAACTTCGGCAGAAGTAATAATAGTAACACCAAGTTCAAGACAAACTTTTTCAAAAGCTTTTATAATTTCATGAATTCCGCCCATTGGATAAAAAATTCCTTGATTAAAATCAGTGTGAGAGATTAATTCATAAAATGCGGGGGTATTATATGGCGAACCGCCCAAAAATACTGTTGTGAATTCTATTATTTTTTGTAATTCCGGATTTTTGAAATAAGAAGAAACATCTGAATGAAAAGTTTTTATTAAGCTCATTATTGGAAGTTTAAGTAAAAATTTTGGATTAAATAATGGCAGAAATGTTTTATAACTAAAAAATACCATTTTATCCATCGCCAAATCATAAAGTTTTTTTGATTTGTCTAAATATTTTTCAAGCTTTTTCCCTGCCCCTTTTTCAGCTTTTTCAAATTGTAATTTTACATTCTCTAAATCTTCATTAATTAAGTACGTATTACCATTATCGTAAAAAACTTTGTAATGAACATGTAATTTATTTAATTCTAAATAGTCATCAATATTTTTATCAAGCAATTTAAAATACATTTTGAAAACTTCTGGCATCATGTACCACGACGGCCCCATATCAAAAACATATCCATTCTCGGTGTATTTTCTAGCTCGGCCGCCAAGCATTGCATTCTTTTCAAGAACAGTGACTTTATGACCTTGTTTTGCCAATAATGCGGCTGTAGAAAGTCCTCCAATTCCACCACCCACTATTATTATTTTTTTACTCTTTTCCATACAATTTTATACAGTATATCAGATTAGATAAAAAGATGATTTAGGATCAAATGAACTTATTCCTTGATATTTTTAAATTCATTCTGAAAATCAGCAGTGTTTATGTAGTCATATTCTTTGGCGACGCCGATTCTCTCTAGAATAAAAACAATTATAAAACCAATAATAGCCAACATTATCGGCCAAAATACGGACAAATTAATTGAAGGAAAAACATTCGTCGCAATGCCATTTATATTTACATCTTGCCATGGCCACACTTGTCGAAGCGATCCAATCATTACACCTATTAAAAAAGCGATGACTGCGGAATGATAGTTCTTCATCAGCCAAGTTAATAATCGAACAAATAAAGCTAATCCCATAATTGCCCCAACAGCAAAAATAAATAGTACAAAAAAATCTCGTTCGGCAACGGCATTAATTATTACCTCGTATTGACCAAGTGAAACCATAATGAGTGATCCAGAAATACCCGGCAGAATCATTGCGGTGATGGCAATGGCGCCTGTTGTAAATACTGCAAATGGAGCCTCGCTTCCACCAAGAGAAGGTAAACCAACAATTATAAAAGTCAAAATAAATCCCAAAATCAAAAACAGAAACCGGTTAATTGTCCATTTTGTAATTCGTCCGGAAATGATAAACGCTGATCCAAGAACCAAACCAAAAAAGAATGACCATAACAAAACTGGTTGTGCTTCTAGTAAAAAAGAAACTATTTGAACAAATCCGAAAATTGCTGTCGCCAAACCAAAAACCAAAGGAATCAAAAAAGAAAACGGAATCAATAGAAATGCTTGCTTAAAATTCCCTGTCAGAATAAGTTTTGGAACTCGTCCAGTAATTATTTTTATTGAATAAAGTAATTCGTCGTAAATACCAAACACAAAGGCAATTGTTCCGCCGGATACACCCGGAACCAAATCCGCTATTCCCATGGTTAGACCAGTAAAAAATAAATGTATTCTGTTTTTCTTGCTTTTTGTGTTTTGCATATTTGGTTGCCAGACTTGGACTCGAACCAAGATACCCGCCTCCAGAGGGCGATGTCCTACCATTAGACGATCTGGCAGATCATTCGGAAATACATGGCCGCAATTCTGAATCAAGAGAAACCGGAAGCAGTCGCGACATTATTTCACCATTATTTTTTAACACAATTTCTGCCGCTCCGCCATTTCTAACACTTTCCATCCAGTATTGATCAAAAATAAAATTACCAAGCGAGTAAAAAATTGGCTTCTCGTTATAAATCTCTACTTCCTGCAAAACATGCGGATGAGCACCAATAATTATATCAGCGCCCTTATCAATAAAACTTTTTGCAATACTTCTAACTCTGTTTGTAACGGGAGTATATTCATCTCCCCAATGAGCAAAAACAATTTCAAAAATTTCTGAATTCCCTTCTATTAGCGAATTTGTCTCTTTTTCTGACCGAGAAAATTCGTTAAATGGAATTAGGCGAAAAGATATGTCGTTTTTCTCTAAAGTTAAAGTCTGAAAATCTTTATTTAGAGTGTCGCCAAAATAATACAAATCTGTAGCCAAAATATTTTCTCCAGTTTGTCTTGCTCCTTCTCTACCAAAATCAAAAATATGATTATTTGCGATGCTCACAATATCTATTCCATTATTTTTAAGCGCCAACAAGACCTTCGTAGACATTGTAAATTTAAAAAGATTTGGATCCTCTACTGTTTTAACTCGACTAACAGAATTATAATTTGTCACCGGTCCCTCCAAATTCACCACCACAAAATCATATTTTTCAAATGTTGGTTTTGCACATTCAAAATAAAAATCGTAACCATTTTTTTCGGCAATAGTTCGAATGTTTCTATCCATCATAATATCCCCAACAAAAAGTAGTTTAATCTCTTTCACAACATCCTTTTGAAAAAAATCTGGGGAGCGAGCAATTAACTCTGGCAAAATTCCATTTGGCGCAAAAACACGACTACCAAAACCCAAAAAAATAATTAAAGATCCCAGAGTAACAGTGATGATAAAATTCTTTATCATTTTAATAAAAAATTAAAGAATATTTTTTAAATAAGCAAAGCCTCCAAAAATTCCTCCGATTGAACCAAGTTCCGCAATTTTAATTTCTGGAATTTCAGGGTGAATTTTCATTAACTTTGAAATTTGCTCTCTAATTTTATTTGCATCAAGATCTCGGGCCATTGAACCACCAACAACCACAACATCAGGTGACCAATGCAAAATTGAATTATGAATTCCAATTGAGACATCACGTTCAACTGTTAGCCATGCGTCGGTTTTTGCCACATCTTTTGGATGCATTTTGTATTTTTTTTCTACGGCCGTACCACTTGCCAAATCCTCCCAATTTTCTCCGGTTTCATTATTTAAAATTTGGTAACCCGGTTCAAAACCAAATTTATTTTTTTCAAAATTTCCACGAACAATTTTTGTCCCACCTATTCCAGTAGAAATTGTAATATAAACAACGGAATCAAAACCTTTTCCGGCTCCCGCCAAAGCTTCTCCTAATCCAACCATATCAGCATCATTTTCTATAAAAATTTTCGCTCCGAATTCGCGTTCAAAAAATTCTTTGATTGGAACTCTTTCCCATTCTGATAAATGATTAGATTTTAATAAAAATTCTTTTGTAGGATTAATAATTCCAGCAATTCCCAAAACAATTGCCTTGATTTCATCTTTTCCAGCAAGATTTCTGATCGTTTCGGCAATTAATTTTAACCCATCTTTGGGATTATTTGGCGTCGCTTCTATAACTGGTTCATCAAATTCGACCAAATCGCTTGATTTTGCAACTCTAAATTGTGTACCTCCGATATCACATGCAATATACATAGTGAATAAATTATATCACGGAATCACTAAAAAACATTAGGCTTGTCTATCTCTAATCTGTTGTCTTCAGCAATGGTTTTATAAGTAAAAGCCGAGTCACGAACGGTTCGTTCTTTGGTTTCAAAATCAACTTTCACCAAACCAAAACGCAACCAAAAACCTTTGTCCCATTCAAAATTATCCAAAAGTGACCAATAGAAATATCCGCGAACGTCCACGCCGACACAAATCGCTTGATGAATTGAAGAAACCACTCGGGCGATAAATTTTTCTCTCATTGTGTCATTCGCATCAGCAATTCCATTTTCTGTTATGTAAATTGGTTTATTATATTTTTTTAATTCAACCAGTGCCTGATAAATAGATTCTGGATGAAATTCCCAACCAAAATCTGTTTGTTCGATGTTTGGATTTTTTTTGAAACCATTATTAATAACATTTCTATTATAGTGATTTAATCCAACGAAATCTTGATGATTTTTTATTTTGTTCAAGAAAAAATAATTACTAAAATAATCAGCAATTTTCTTTAAAACTTTATTTAAAAAAGTCGGTTTAGTCATTTCATAAGAAACAACGTGTTCGGCAATTCCAATTTCAGAATTTGGAAAGTTCGTCTTTATAACATTAAAAGCGTTTTTGTGTGCCAAAGATAAATTTTTCAAAGCTCTAAAATAAAATCGTGGGCATCTTTTTTGTGGGGGCCAAGTTTTTTTCAAATATGCAAATGATGTCTGTAAAGTTGGTTCATTCAAAGTAATCCAAAACTTTACATCATTACCAAAAGATTTAACTAATTTTTCTGTATATCTTTTAAATTTTTCTGGAAATTCTGGGGAGAGTGTTCCACCTTTTTCTGCCATCCAAATTGGCAAAGTCCAGTGCCATAGTGTTACAAATGGTTCAATTTTTCTTTTTCGAAGAGAATTTATCATTCCCTTGTATCTGGAAATTGCTGATTCATCAAATTGGCCGTCTTTTGGTTCAATTCTAGACCATTCAATCGAAAATCGATATGCGCTTAATCCCAAAAAACTAACGATATTAAAATCTTCCTCAAATCTATTCCAGGAATCACACGCTAGTCCGGAAATATAATTTTTTGGATTCGTTGCCTCGTCTTTAAATTTTGACCAATTAGGATTCCAAGCAAAAGATTTTTCAGAGTTTTCGGCTAATTTTTGTGCGTTTATTTTTTCCCAAACAGTCCAATCATTATTTTGTCCACCCTCTATTTGATGAGAAGAAGTCCCCGCTCCCCAATAAAATCCTGGCGGAAAATTTAAAATTTCTTTCATAATTAAAATTATTTATTTTGAAGATATCTTTTGATTGCCCAAAAACTTGAAACGCTACCAATTACAATTCCAGAACCAAGTACAATAAACAAAATTTGACCAAAATTTCCTAGATAATATTCAAATAGATCGAGTCCAAAGAAAAGTTTTGCGGTATCTTTTCCAATATACAATGTAAGCGGATAAAGCAAAACCATAACCAAAACAGAAGAAACGATTCCATAAATGGCGCCGGCAACGACAAAGGGCCCGCTAATATAACTGTGATCCGCTCCAACCAAATTCATCACTTTTATTTCATCACGAGAAACATACATCGCGAGACGAATAGTGTTTAATGTGATTAATACAGAAAGAATTATAAAAATTAATGTGACAATCATTCCGAATTTTTCTCCTGCCTCGATGATTCCGCCAAGTCTTTCTATAACCTCGTGTTTTTTGGTTGAATTTACACTATCAATAATTGATCCGACTGTACCGACATCATAATTATCTTCCAAGAATTTATTGATAACTTCGTATTGTGACAAATCAACAGCCTTTATTTTCAAAGCGGCGCCAAATGGATTGTCATTCAATAATTCCAAAGCATCAAGTGTGATTTGTTCGTCTTCATTATTTAAAATAAATTCCTGTAAAACTTGATCTCGTGACAGCAACTCAACGGATTCAATTTGTGGCAAAGTTTTTAAATCATTCTGAATTTTATCTATTCTGTCTTGGGGTGCATCAGGAAGAATATTTATATTAATATCAACTTTTTTTTCAAGTTCGCTTAATGTGTGTTTCAAAAGAACGCTAGAGAAAAGTGCGCTTGATAAAATAAGCAAAGTAATAACCATCACTAAAATTGCTGACAAAGAGACGACTCCATTTCGCCAAAAATCTACAAAACCAGTTTTCAATATTCTTTTAAAATTTAACCAAGTCATAATTTTTTATTATAAAACATAACGTCCGGTTGGATCGTCTCTAATAATTCGACCGTTCTCCATGGTGATTACCCTTTTGCCTAATTCATCAATCACGCCTTTGTTGTGAGTTGTTAAAATTACTGTCGTACCCAAATCATTAATTTTTTTCAAAATTTGAACAATTTCATAAGTATTCATCGGATCAAGGTTTCCTGTTGGTTCGTCAGCCACAATAACATCTGGTTGATTTACAATTGCTCTAGCGATTGCGACGCGCTGTCTTTCGCCACCAGAGAGTTCTCCTGGAAAATTCCAAGCCTTGTCCGCCAAATCCACAAGTTCTAAAACATAAGGTACGTCTGCGATAATATCTTCATCTGTTCGGCCGGCGGCTTCCATAGCAAAAGCGATATTTTCATAAACAGTTTTGTTCGGAAGAAGTCTGAAATCTTGAAAAATTGTACCAATTCTGCGTCTTAATTTATTTACATGTTTCCTGCGCAAAGAATGAATGTCAGTTGATTCAAAATATAATTTTCCATGAGTTGGTTTTTCTTCAGCCAAAAGCATTTTTATCAAAGTGGATTTACCGGCGCCAGAATGTCCGACAATAGAAACGAATTCTTTTGGTTCAATTTTTAAAGTAATATCAGACAAAGCTTTTGTGTTGTCGTCGTAAATTTTTGTAACTTTATCAAAATAAATCATAGATTTTATATTATTCTTTCATAGATTCTATAAACAAGTCAATTTTTCCATTTAGGACCGCATCAACATCCGAGGTTTCTGCTTTGTTTCTGTGATCTTTGACTAATTTATACGGATGCAAAACATACGATCTTATCTGACTTCCCCAAGTAGCCTCTGTGCTTTTTGAGATCGATAATTCTGAAATTTCGCTTTTCTTTTGCTTTTCGAGTAGCGTGTATATTTTACCACGAATTAATTCAAATGCCTTTTCTTTATTCTGTGCCTGACTGCGCTCGTTTGAGACAAAGGCGGAAATCCCTGTTGGTCTGTGGATAACACGAACAGCGGTCTCTCTCTTATTAACATTTTGACCTCCTGGACCACTGGATTTTGTAAATTGTATTTCTAAATCATCGTCTTTTATTTTTAGTTCATCATCGTCTCCAAATTCCGGTAAAACTTCTACGAGAGCAAATGAAGTCTGTCTTTTTCCAGCAGAATTAAATGGGGATTTTCTAACAAGACGATGAACCCCGGATTCATGTTTCAAAACCCCGTAAATATTTTTACCTACAATTTCAAAAGTCACTGAACGAAAACCACCGTTTGTATTTTTATTTTCATCCAAGAAATTTATCTGCCATTTTTTAATGTCAGCAAATTTCATATACATTTCAAGGAGTATTCTGACCCAGTCTTCGGCATCTTCCCCGCCGGCACCGGCAAAAATATTTACAATCGCATTATACTTATCGTGCTTTTCAACTCCCGCTAGTTTATCTTTTAACTCATCAAGTTCTTTCAAAGTCCTCTGCGCCAAATCCTTGTCGTGCCAAAAGTCGTTTTGAAGCATTAATTGTTCGATTTCTGTAATGCGTTTTTCTGCTTGTATTTTATCTTTTTCATCCATAAAAGTTTTCTAATTTTATCAGAAAATCACGCCCTAATCTAACTTGAGCCGTTGTCCGGGATTGAACCGGAGACCTCGTCATTACCAATGACGTGCTCTACCAACTGAGCTACAACGGCAACAAACAATTTAACCAGTTAAATGTAATATAAATTTGGTGGTTTTTCAATTCTGACAAGGTTTTGATGAGCCACCTCGCAGAATCGAACTGCGGACCTCTGCTTTACGAAAGCATTGCTCTACCAACTGAGCTAAGGTGGCAAATTTTTTATTAAATTATCACCCTTTCCAAATTTGGCCAAACACGAGTTGTGATTTCATAATTAATCGTACCGATTCTATTTGCCAAATCTTCAGCCGTGATTTCATTATTTCCCTGTTTACCCAACAGAACAACTTCAGTTTCAATTATTTCCTCCAAAGAATATTTCTTGGTCAATTTTGTAACATCCACAACAAACATATTCATAGCCACGCGACCAACAAGCGGACATTTTTCACCAAAAATCAAAACCTCCGAATTGTTAGAAAATCCACGATCATAACCATCACTGTATCCTTGAGGAATAATTGCAATCGTTGTCGGTTCTTTTGTAATAAAAGTGCAACCATATCCGATTGGAAAATTTTTTGGAACTTTTTTTACTTGAACTATTTTTGAAACCCAACGCATCACCGGTTTCAACGTGATATTTTTTGAATATCTATTTTTCAAACCTTCTGACGGCCAAAGACCGTAAAGACCAATTCCAAAACGCACAATTTGTCCTCCCCAATTACTTTTTTGATCGGTCAAAAATCCCGAAGTGGCAGAAATGTGATGATAAATATCTTTAAAACCAGCTCTTTTTGCAATTTCTTTTACTTCTAACAAATTTTCATGTTGAATTTTTGCCTGAGATAAATCACTTACATCTTCAATGTTTGAAAAATGAGAGTAAACCGCCTCAACTAAAATATTTTTATATTTTTTTAACTCTTCAAAAAACCCTTCAGCAGTTTCTTTCAAAATTCCCTGCCGGCCAAGAAAAGCGTCGACTTTGACATGGACACGTGCAATTTTATTTTTATTTTTTGCAATTAAATTTAATGTCTCGACAATATGTAAATCATAAACACCGAGTGTCGCTCCGAGATCAACAAATTCGTTTATTTCGCTTTCATCTACAAACCCAAAAACCAAAACTGGTTTTCTGGTGTATTTTCTGATTTCCTTTAATTCAGCGAAATCGTCAACTTGTAAATAATCGACATAATTTTCAATAATAGAAACAATTTCTTTCATACCGTGACCATAGGCATTGGCTTTGACCACACCAGCGATTTTGTTATCAACTGGCAAAATGTTCCGAATTTCCCGGATATTTGAAAGTAAATTTTCTTTTGAGATTTGAATTTTTGCCGCCGAACTCATTCATAAGATATTAGCACACGATTAAGAAAAATACATTTGTAAAATAAATTAACTGTTTGAATAACTTAATAATTAATCAATAACCAAACTCAAACCATCTCCCTCGTTATATAAATCTGATATTTCACCGGCAGATAATGCTCTGTTCCAAATAGCCACTTCATCAATAAAACCCTTAATATAAGTGGTGGTATTGTAATGTTTTCCAATTATTAATGCGGCATTATTTGTTGGTACACCGGAACCGTTCGCCCTATTATTTTCGAGGCCATTAACATATAGTGTTTGTCCCGAACCATTATAGACAAGAACTACGTGATACCATGAACCCTTTGTAGGAGATGACGAATACCCTGGCGTTCCCCAGCCCCAATTACTTGTACCACCATAAAATTTACAATCTGAACCACTGGCCCACAGAGCATAACCGGTGTAGTCTGTATTTTTTCCAACTATTAAGGGACATGAGCTGGCACTGCAATTAAAACCAATATCATAATTAACCCACGCCTGTAAAGTAAAGCTACCAGAAATATTTAACGACGACGAGTGTGGTACTGAAATGTAATCACCCACACCATCAAGATACAGTGCCTTTCCACCAACTTTATAGTTAGAACTAGACACTAAAGCATTTCCAAAGGTAGATCCGTTATTAGTGCCAATATTCGAATAATCATTCATATTAACATCAAAAGGCCAGTAACCAGCAAGCCCACTTCTCAAGGCCGCCACAATCTCAGCTTCTGTTGGGGCCTCACTATCATCCTCTTCCGAATCACAGTTAGCATCAAGCAGATCAGTATCTCCATCACTATCATTATCTTCTCCATCACTACACTCTGGCAGTTCTCCACCCTCTTCTGTTTCAGCAGCAGTAACTACATAAGTGTTATTTCCAATGACCACAGGGTCAAGACCTTGTTCAATACTATTTGGAGCACCGAAAGACAGTTTAGAAGTACCTTCTAGTGCCATAACATAGTTTCCACCAGCAGGATTTGCAGGTAGAGCAGAAATATAGGTTGGAGCTAAGGCAGAGAGGTTAACACAAGTAACATCATCAACTTCTCCACCTGTACCACAGATTTCCCAAGCCTTATTACCATCTGGGTCACCTCCTTGATTAAGGGGGTCATCCCAAGGATATTCTAAATTATCTATGTAGTATTGTTGAATAGCTTTGTATATTTGATTCAAATCACTCGCTCTTTGAGCATTTCTCGCTTGTGCTAATTGACGAGCTGGGTTTATGGCGACGATGACTATTGCTGCCAATATAGCAACGATGGCAATCACCAACAACATTTCTAGGAGAGTGAAACCTGCCTTTTTTGATGATTTAGAACTTGGATTAATAAAAGATCTCATGGTTTATAAATGATTAAAATAATTAATAATATATAGAGAAATTATAATAAAAATGGGCGGGGGGGGCAAATGAGGTGTGTTAATAATTAAAATCTATAATACATAATTTATAGAGAGATCATAACAAAAAAATATAAACTGTGCGCGATCCAGAAAATGAAATTATTTTTAATATAAATCAACCTTTTTAACCTCAATTTTTCGGCCGATCAATTTTCCGCCGATTTTCTGGAATTTTTCTGTTAAATCTGTAGTAAAAAACTGTCGTTCTGATTTTCTGTCCAGAGTCTTTTCAATTTCTGGATGACGATGTAAATAATCAACTAATTTTTTGGCCACAATTTCCCCCTCGCTAATAATCGTGATTTTTCTACCAGATTTTTTAATTAAGTTTTCAATATTTTTCTTTAGAATTCCATAATGTGTACAACCCAAAATCAAAGTATCAATATTTTTTGCCAAAAGAGGTTTCAAATAATTTTCTAGGGCCAAATCAATAATTTTTTTGTTTTTTTCGTCAGATTCAACAATTGGAACAAGTAGCGGACACGCTCTGGCGAAAGTTTTTATTTTTGAATCTTTCTTTGCTAATTCGTTAGAAAAAGCACCCGAACGAACAGTACTCTCTGTTCCAATAACACCTATTTTTTTATTTTTTGATTTTTCTGTCGCCTCTTCAATCGCTGGAATAATTACACCCAAAACCCGTCTACCTGGATATTTTTTTACCAAATATTCTTGCTGAATTTTTCGCAGTGCTTCTGCCGATGCGGTATTACAAGCCAAAATAATCAGCTGACATTTCTTATCAAATAGAAAATCAATGGCCTCTGTCACATATTGATAAATCGTTTCCTGCGAACGTGAACCATACGGGGTCCTCGCATTATCGCCCAAATAGATAAAATCATATTTTGGCAAAGTTTTTTCGATATGACGAAATATATCAAGTCCACCGAAGCCAGAATCAAATATTCCAATTTTCATGGAGACAGTATAGCAAAAATTATATTCGATTGTCCTCTGCAACAAACCACGATAAAATGAGTTCGTTATGAAAGCCATTTTATTTGGAAGAGAAAGTACTGATATAAAAGATCTTGCTATTAAAAAAGGAATTGAAATTGTTGCTGAAAATCCTGATTTTATTATAAGTTACGGTGGAGATGGAACACTAATTATGTCCGAATCCCTTTTTCCTTCTATTCCAAAAATAATTTTACGAAATAGCACAGTTTGTAAATTGTGTTCAAGTTTAGAGAATGAAACAATTTTAGATAATTTAATTTCCAAAAAATATTCTATAAAAGAAATTGAAAAATTAGAGGTTTCTGTTGGCGATGAAAAAATGTTGGCCATTAACGACATTATCATCCACAACAAAAATCCGCGTCACGCGATTAGATACAAAGTTGAAATAGATGGAAAACAAATTCCGCCTCGCGAAATAATCGGTGATGGATTAATCATTGCCACGCCTTTTGGCTCAAGCGGTTATTATCGCAGTATCACCGATGGGATTTTTAATGTTGGAATTGGAATTGCGTTTAATAACAGCACCGAGCAATCAGATCATATGGTTATTCGTGCAGATTCAATAATAAAAATTACTATTACTCGTGGTCCAGCTTTGATTTTTGCAGATAATCAAGAAAAAGAAATAGAAGCAAAAACTGGTGATGAAATTGTTATAAGAAAATCAGAAAATTCCGCAAAAATATTAAAGTTTTAATAAATTACTCTCTTTTAATAGAAGAAATATTTATAGGATTTATAGAATCTAAATGAATATTCAGTCCGGCATATGTTTCATCGGATAAAATTTCTACAAAAATCTCTCTTTGCGTTTCGTCGACATAGACAACTTCGTACGAACATTCTCTATCATCCAAATAAACACTATCAGTCCCAACAAATAAATTATTATTTTTTATCTCAAGCAGAGCCATTTCAGTGCAAGCATCAAGTAAAAATTCTTTTTTTGTATTAGTGCTTTCTCTCTGACTTTTAACAACAGAAAATAGTCCGTCCATCGATATCAAAGCCGCAAAAGACAACAATACGCCGCCAATAATTATGACAACAATCAATGTTGAGAAACCTTTTTCGTTTTTTATAAAATTTATTTTTTTCATTTTAATGAAGCTCCGCCCGTGAAATTAATCTCATAAACTTTTTCTGCGGTGGTTTTTGTTAGGTTACTTATTTTAAAATTAAAGTGAATATTTCCAGCCGTTTCATCATTAGAAAAATTATAAAAAACCAAATCAGAAATTACGAAATTTTCTGAAGATAAATCAATTTCTTGTGAAGCAACACTTTCAAACAAAATTCCTTCATTTAAGTATAAAGTTCTCTCGCCGTTAGAAAAAAACATTGTCAGACTATTTGCTGATTCAGTTTGAGTTGGTGAAATAATTGAATTGGCCTGTTTTATCTCAGAGATAATAATGTTAACAATTTGTTTCCCTTCTCTATTAATATCACTATAAATTTTATTCCTTAGTGAAAGAGTATTAACGAAACTAAAAAAAGAAAGAATTGTAACAATGAATATTCCAAAAATTGAAACATAAATTATGACCTCTAACAAAGAGTATCCTCTAGAAAATATTTTTTTGTTCTTTCTGATTTTCATAATTAAATTTCTGGATCAATTTCACCGCGCCAATTTGTCAGATAAGTTTGCGCGGAAAATATATTTTCATCGGAAACAGAATCGGACCAAGTAATTGTGACAAAAATAAATTTCTGGTCATTATTAAAATCAGCTATTTGTACGCTTCTTTCAAAAAATCCAACTTCGTCGGGCGAATCAGCCAAAGCCCATTTGCCAGCATTTGCCGACAAACCAAATTCTCCATTATTCAAACCAGAAAAATCTGCGTCTCTAATATTTTTTACAATCTCTAAAGATTCATTCGCCAAAATGCCGGCTTGGTCAATATTTGCAGAATGGATAATTTGTTTAAAGGAATAATTTGCAATATTTAAAACTGTAACAACAAAAATCATAAACAACGAAATTGAAATAATAATTTCTAAAATCGAAAAACCTGTTTTATTTCTTTTTAAACTTTTATTATTGTTTATCATCACTTGGATTTAGAACCTTACCTGAAAATAGAGTGTCGTGATTCCGATGAACAATGCAAAAAGAACAAAAGCAATAAATAATTTATTCATACTCCTAATTATATATGAGAAAAGATTAAAAAACCAAGCCTAGATTTATTTGCTTTAATAAATATTCCAGAGATATATAGTTTTTTGGTTCAATAATGTTTATCCCCGTATTTTTTACAATATTTGCGCTTGTATTAATTATGAAAGTGCCCTCTTCACTGTTAAGAACACTGGCGTAATCAACCCTTTCAATTTCGCTTTTCTTGTTAATATAATAAGAGATATCAAAATAACCATCAATTTCATTCGCAAAATCTGTATTGTCATCAATCACATCAGAAAACCCTGCCCATTCTGGTATTTCGTTACCAAGTTCCTTGATCGAAGACATAAAAGCCACAGTAAAATCTTTTAGATCGTATTTATATGAAATTTTTAATCCAATATTTGTTTTTTCACGTTTGACAATTGGTTTTGCATCTTCAACAATAACCGCGATTATTTTTTCTTCAACAATTTTTTTCTGCTCTGCAGTAAGTTCAATTTTTTCTTGATTGGGTAAATTAATAAACGCAGCTGAATTAACAATAAAATCATTACTAATTTTTATCCATGTGTTCAATCTATTTGCAGGAACAAACATTGCAACCATGCTTGGTAGTTTATTTATCTTGGCGAAAAAATCAGAACCAATAGAAATTGTCTCAAGATTTACAGAAAAATCACATTTGTTGATTTGATTTAAACCCGGATTTGACTGTGGCATGCCTAAAAACACCGGTGAAAAATCTATATCACCAATTGATAAGTGAGTATTAAAAGTATTGTTATCTTTCATTTCTCCAATATCAAATTTCACAGGTATAGTTATTTCGAATTCTCCAACATTTACCTGATTAACGTCCGGCTTTGCCTCAATGTTTACTGTAGCATCGACGGTAAACTGACCTTCACTAAGAATTTTTTGAGTATTAACATAGGCGGTTTTTGTAACATCCACATTGCTCTTCAAAAGAAAAGGATTAAAAAATGTTGCGTAGGCGAAAAACCCTCCACCTAAAATTATAATGGCCGCTAATAATATAACTGCAACTAAAAATTTCTTTGATCCACCTTTCTCCACGACGACAGGCTCTTCATTAATAATTACTTGATTATTATTTTGTTCATCCATAATCAAAATATTATATAACAATAGTTATTTAAATAATACTATGGAACAAAAGTTACCGCGCAAAAAAAGATTATTTTACTTTCCTAGACGAAACGGTTTTTCCTATAAATAAACCTACTAGGAAAATAATTGCTCCGATTACAGCAAACAAATAAATTTTGTCTTGATTAAAGAAGTTGCTCAAAAAATTATTCTTTCCGGCGGCTTCGTTATTATTGTCATCCTCAACTGTCATTTTATCTGGGATACCATCTGCTTCATAAACAATTAAAGTGTGTTTATTTGGTTGTATTGGAGAAATTGTTTTAAAAATAAAAAAGCTTCATTCGGAACCGGCTCTTTATTTTAATGCGCGCTTTCGTGGACGTTGTTGGAACTAGGATTTCAGAAACAATCACTACATCATCTTAAAAAAGATGGTTCGATCTAAAACGCAGGCATGTTCCACTGTTTCAAATCATCAATCGCTATCCTCTTATAAGAGAATTTCCCTGTACTTAATGAATTCTTACAAACAGTAATCACTTTACCGGTCGCCATATCACTACCATCACCTTTTTGGGAAAATTTAGTACTGACCACTACCCAACCGTCTTCCATCTCCCCAGAAGATCTCTTGATTTTGACTATTAAGGGGGTTCTTTTCATAAGTTCATCCTCTAGATTTAAGGGATTTAAACGATCTTCTATATATTCTTGGGCTGCTAATTTTAATTCTGAAATATAATTTCTACCATGTCTTACCGCATCTGTAAAAGTCTTTTTTAATGGTTCAGGAATATTGTGTATCTTATCTTTAAACTCATCAACAATCTGTCCAGTTACTTGCATATGCTCAACGATGCTTCTTAATCTAAGGACTATTTGCCGCCCGGCTTCATATCTATCTGGCTGTTCTATGGATCCCCTATTTAAAGACTTTTCACGATATTCCGTGTAAAGAGCCAGATCATCTCCCGATAACACATCTTGTGCAACGGCATCAGAAATTTCAATACTAATATTTTGTAATTCATTGAAGAATTTTTGGCGAACACCATCACCCCAAGTGGCTTCTGAGTGGGTGTTTTTTATATTGCCGACCAATACGGACGATTCCTTAAAGTAGTCATCAAATGTCCCCACCATGATCTCTTCACCATTTTCAACTCTGGATTGATGCTTTGGATGTTCAATTCCCATGTTTTTTATCTAATTAATGTTACCATGATTCTATCACGCACGTGGCACATCTGTCAAACAAAAAATTTGTCCGTTGAAACCAAAAACACCCCTGTTTACAAAGGTGTTTTTATTGTTTGGAACATTTCTGTCCCGACTGCGCGCTTTCGTGGACGTTGTTGGAACTATTGTCTTCCCGTGCAATGATATCCTTTGCCGCCTTCCTTGTTAAGAGTGGTTAAATCTAGAGTGACATGTTCGTCAATGCCTGCACCCAAGCCAAATCCACTATACTCAGAAAATTCCGGGCAGTTATCCTCTGTGGCCACAATGTCTGTGGGGCTCCAATAGCTAATGATATTATTCTTGATAGATAAAAATTTTGAATATGAATCATTAAAAATTTTTTTTCTTGATACAAGATCATAGACTCCAAGACCACGTGGCGGTGGACCAGTACCAGAATCAGTTATCAAGAAATCGCCCTCAAGGGCCCTCACATATTCGGCGAATTTATTAGATAAAACAAAGTCGTTGTCATTTTCAACATATTTGCAAGGATATTCTTGATCTATCTCTGTTTTATATTTGATCAAAATATTTGTACCCACACTGTCTACAAGATCTTCTCTAATTACAAAGTATTTATCATTGCTTACACAATCAGATTCGTATAGTCGATCATCTAGTCTGCATCTATTGAACGTTGTGTAATCGGGGGTAATATTTTGACCTCCATTTGCCATACACCATTCGAAAGCATCAATTTCTGTTTTATCAAGACGCTCTTCATCACTTATAAAAGCATTTTCCTCATGCTGATTAATATTATCTGGTTTTTGGGGAAGAAGTATACCGCCCGATCTGTTATCAAAAATGAAACCGTATTTTTTAGTTAAATAATATCCGCCGCTGATAATTAATAAACAGATAATAATAATTAAAATTATCAGGGGCCCTTTGTTTATTTTCATACACAAATTCTACCACCTTATGTTTAGTACATGAAGTTCATTACATTCATTTGCGCGCTTTCGTGGGCGTTGTTGGAACTAGTTTTCAATAAATTGTATACTCATTCATAATATATTATGACGAAAGCCAACGACTCTGTCGTAAAATACATAATTAAACACATAAAAAAACTAGATAGTAAAAAAAGGTTAGTAATAACATTGGATGGTATTAGCGGATGTGGGAAAACTTCAATTTCAAAGAGGGTGGCGGAGTTATTAAAGGATGTAACAGTTTTACATGCAGATTATTTTATTTATCCATATTCAAAATTAGTAAAGAAAATAGAAAAATTTGAGAATAATTATAGTATTTTATATGAAAAAAACTGGTATGAGACAAAAAATTTGTTAAGCGTGGTTAACTCTTTTTTAAAAGGTACAAAGAACTCATATATATACAAACCAAAAAGGTATACAAAGAACAAGGAAATAGAAATTAATCTCACTAATAGAATACTTATAGTAGAGGGGTGTTTTGTCTCTCATGATGATTTACTGGGACAAATTTCTGATAGTAAAATATTTCTATCACTACCAAAGGATAGTGTTGTCAGCAGAAGAAAAAAACGTCGAATTATTAGAGGTCTTGGGGAAAAAAGATCTCTACTATCTCCTCATTTCCATAAGGCATATAAACACTATACGGAAGTATACAAAATTAGCTCAAAATCTAACCTGCATATATTAATGAATCCAAAATAACAATCTGGTATAATCTGCATTATTATTAGATAAATAAAAAATATGGAAGAAATAAAACTGCCTGTAGATAACGATTCCGCTGCAGCTGAAGAGATGAAGGAAGAGCCGACATCAATAGGTGATCTCACAACAATCCAGCCAGAAGATAGAGAAGCTGAACAAGCCTAACCGTTAAAAAAGAACTCCAAAAGGAGTTCTTTTTAAATTTGCGCGCTTTCGTAGACGTTGTTGGAACTAAAATTAATCCAGCAATCTACAGGTCAACTAATTTATCAAGGTTTTTTATTTCATCAACGGTTATAAAGTGTATATCTGGATAGGCTGATTTCAAGGCATTAATGGCTGACTCATATTGGCGCGGAACTAATACGGCCAAAAGGTTTTCTAAACCAAAATCCCTTCCAGGACTTCCAATCAACATAAAACCTTCGTGTTTAGCAGAATAACCCAGACCAGAGAGTTGTTTTTCCTCTTCCACACCTTCGCCTTCGGGAATATAAAACGATCCCCAAAACTGGCCTCGAAAATCATTTTTCAATGCTACCTTTAGTCTTTTAAAATCATCCACAACGTCTGGTCCAAGTACCCCCTCCAAACCACGCGCTGGTAGATTTCTCGCAAAATCTTTATCAAGTTGCTGTGCTTCACGAATAAAATCTTCGTGCTGAGTTCCTGGCAACACCTCTCCTTTCTTTGCCCTAAAATACATATTATCTATTACTTTCTGGAGATTGTCCGTGCCATTTTGAGATTTATTACTTTCATCAAAACCAAGACTCGTATTTGTTTCGCCGGCTTCTGGTGTTTGATCATTAAGTGCGGCTAACTTTTGCCTGACCTTATCTAGTTCTTTAACTCTGGAAATTTCTCCCTCTCTAATCAACACGGATTCAGACTCTCTCTTTCTCAAAAAATCTAAAATTTTTTGTCTTCTTTGTTTTTCCGCCTCGGTCTTTTCTTGATCAATATATATTTTTGGTACCCAAAGTTGTTCAACTATTTCAGAGGATAATCCATCATACTGAGCTGGAACACGAATCTCTTCTTCCTGTGATGGCAAATCATTTATGTTAGAACTGCCGTCTCCAGATAACTCAGTATCATCTATTGATAAATTTACCTCTTCTTTCATTACAATATAATTCTACCACAGTTCCAAATCCCTTCCTCCGTTGAGATTTCAGCGGCTTAAATTAAGCTTCAAATGTTTGCGCGCTTTCGTGGACGTTGTTGGAACTGAGTTGTGGAGAAATAAAACTTGTTTGTGATAAGAAAAAGGAGCTCACAGTCAAACCATGAGCTCCTCAAGAAATAATAATTATGAACCAATCTTCTTAACCGTCATGGACGGATATTCACTACAATTAGGACATCCAAATCCAAATATGTATTGCTTACAACTAACAAAATCATCCACTGTTAGATTCGTATCATCTCTGATATTCACCAACACAAGAACATCTGCTAGCTGCTTGCGATCAAGTTCTAAAATTACTCCACACGATGAGCAATACAAATACGCGACTGAATCAGGATTATCAAATGGCTTGCTTGCCAAATCGGTTGGCAGGGTTTTACTTGAACCACATGTGCCAAAAAAATTTGATTGTATGTCCATGCCTTTCCTCCTTTCTGTTTTTCTTTCATTAGAATATAACATATAAATTATCTGTCAAGCCTACCAATAATAACCTTTACTATTTTATCCGCCTCTTGCGCCACAAACAGATCGAAGGAAGTTTGGTCGGTTTTCTGGTCCAACTCCTCAGGAAAGATGGTCACAACATCTGCCTTAGAGGTTTTATTAGGATTTATACTACCATCCATTGTTATGAGAATTGTTTTACCAAAAATTGATATATCAAAAAAGGCATCTACTCCATGATACCGATCAGTGGGCGTTTCGACAAAACCATCTTGAGTAGTTTTTAGCCTGAGATCAGAGCAAGCGGTATAGTACAACACAGAATCATCGTCGACACCAACTCTTGAATCTGGTAAACGTTCTTTTAGGATCTTCAAAATCTTCTGACGAAGAAAATAAGCATATGGCTTATCTGGATTTGTTGGTTCAAATTTCCTACAACGCCTGACCAACTCAAAACTCTCTTCACGTTTTAGATATGGAGGGTTCCCTTCCCTTAGTCTCTTCATCGCCTCCACAAATTCAGACTCTAGTTCTGGATTAGACTTGAGTTTATCTTTTAGACTTCTTAGCTCATCAAGATATTTAGACTGATCAATTAAACCGAAATGTTCATACTCAGCCATTTTCCCGGATTCACCAAAGTGATTTCTAAATCCTCTATACATTGTTTTTTATTTTTAATGTTGCTTTAATGTTTTGCAACTTTTTTATAATAAAACTATACCACAGTTCCAAATCCCTTCCACCGTGGAAATTTCGGTAGCCTTAATTAAACCTCAAATGTTTGCGCGCTTTCGTGGAGGGGGTTGGGGCTACTTTTTACGTTTACGCACAAACAAGCAAATGATTAGTAGTATCCCGCCAATAATTATTAGGGGGTAACCAAACCAGATCGCGCCAAAGCCGTACCCGGTACTCATATTTGTTAGAGGACTCCAGAAATATGCAGAAACAATTAATCCAATAATTATTACTGCCAATGATATTTTTCTCATGCCATAATCCTACCACTCTGTGTTAAGTTCACAAAGTTCATTTGGTTCACTGCGCGCTTTCGTGGACGTTGTTGGAACTAGGGCGCTATAAAAAATAACAAGACAAATTGTTGTATCGTTCTAAGTGTTCCACCAGCTTTTATTTCTAGTAATCACACTTCCCGTTGCCCGTAGTGTCATAACAATCTACCTCCCCATCATAATTTGTGTCCCACATATTTGGTCTGCCGTTTCCTGTGGTATCGAAACAGTCTGGTTGTTCATCTCCATTTGTATCCCACATATTTGGTTTACCCCAATCAGTTTGGTCATTACTGTTCCATGCATCCATTTTCGCATCTCCATCCGTATCAAAATTATCACAATTCCCATTTGAGTTCGTATCGTAGCAAATTCCATCACCATATAACCACCAATTAATGTTTCTAGAACCAGAGGTTTTGCCCATGTTGCATTCACCATCACTTGTCGTGTCATAACAATCTACCTCCCCATCATAATTTGTGTCCCACATATTTGGTCTGCCGTTTCCTGTAGTGTCAAAAGAATCTGCATTTCCGTCGTTATTATTGTCCCAACAATCAATTTCTCCGTCGCTGTTACAATCCCAAGAACCAGAAACTTGTTCTCCTGGGTTTTCAAAATCTATTTTAATTCCGTAGATATCATATCCTCCGTAATACCATTTGGGGGTTGGTTTATCTTTCAACCCAACCGGTCCGCCAGATAACAGATATTCCTTATAGAAAGTGAGATACAAGTCAAGAGGATTTAAATAACCTTCGGGTGTAGAAAGAATTCTTACTTCAGGATTGGTCTGAATAATATTATCTTGCACAACAGTATCAACATCATAATTACTTGGTACAGAGTATAACGCCTCTTCTTCTGTCCATTTAACACCATCGGCAGAACTTCTTGTAATTATCGAATCAGTTTCTTTATCAAAATAGAAAGTTTTAAAAATTTTCTCTGAGGGAACGTATTTTACGTCAAACTGGTTGAATACATTCGTTAATCCTGCAGCATCGGTCAGTCTGTTTGAATATGAATTTTCAAAATCTGTCGGGTCATTACTTTTAGAAACCATTTGATAGGGTATTTGTTCTTCAGCCGAACGATTGTATTTATAAATATTTCCTTCAGGGTCAGTCCAAACTAGAAAATAAGTCGTATCTACGTAATACAAATATATATTTTCACCATCTGTCGTTACTCTTGGGATTCCCGCTCCATAAAGTTCTAAGTACGGATTTCCGTATCCTACAGAAGTAAAGTAATTGTCATTTATATAATCGTGTCCAGCCAAACTTAATATATTTGACTCCAAAACTGGTTTATAAGAATATTCTGTAGGAGAATTCTTCCACCCCTCATCAGTTAATATTTTAAATGGACCTTCTGGATTTCTAGATCGAGCCACAAATATGGACAAAATCTTGCTTGGATCTGTATATGATTCAAAATATAAATAATAATAACCTTCAAAATAGACAATTGCGTTTCCACATCCGCCTTGTGCCAAATCACTCTGACCATTTTCTCTTGAAGCTTCAATGATTATCTCTGCTGGAGACCAATTTTCTCCATTATCGTCGGAATATTGATACCTTATTTTATCAGTTTCATATTCTGCGGTTTTTCTCCAGTCGGGTGCTGACCCAGAATCAAAAGGCTCTCCTGATGAACAATAGTATATGTGAATTCTTCCAGATTCATCTCGGATTGAGTTATGTAAATGTGCATAGTAACTTCCTCCTTCTCTAGCATCTATCCATTTTCCTTGATCTATAATTTCCCCTTCAGAAAAATTGATATTTTCATCTTCATTTGGGGAAATGTCCGCTTTTGCCAATAACGATAAATTGTTATTGAAAATATTGCTTGAATAATTAAAAGTGAAATCGTTTTTATTTTCTTTGGCAATAAAAAATATTGCAACAAAAACAACTGATATAAATATCGGTAAAATGTATTTTTTCATATACCAAATTCTACCACAGTTCCAAATCCATTCCTCCGTCGGAATTTCGGTGGCTTTAATTAAGCTTCAAATGTTTGCGCGAGTGATGGGACTTGAACCCACGACCTTCCGCGTGACAGGCGGACGCTCTAACCAGCTGAGCTACACCCGCATTTATTTCGCATAAACGCGAGACCTATAATTTATCAGATTTACATAAATATATCAATAAAAAAGGCCACCTAAAAAAGTGGCCTGTCACCAGACATTTTGTCCTGGCGGTTTGCAACGGTTGATGCCTTTAAAGAATTTCTTCTTTTCAGAATTTCTGAATTCCAGACGATGCCGTTCACAAAGATGATTCGGATCATTCGACGTCCTGCAGATGCAACAAAGCTCTCGCCCTTTTGCATCAAGTTGCAGAGTCAAATCACCCAAATCAAGTCCAAGGCTTCTCGTCATGTCCTTGGGCTTCATCATCAGGCCTGCCGTTTCCGTTGCTCTTTCTCGAACGCCCGGCGGTGACCAGTGCAAAGGCCGTGAGTGGTATCGTCACCACAAGCGTAGCACGGACGATCACCGTAACCATCGTCATCCGATGCGCCCCGATCTTCCGCGACAACGGTCTTTTGATTATCCGGCAAGGGTTGAGTCTGACCCCGTTTTGCTGTATCAATACTCAATCCCCAAGGAGTGTTGATCATTGAGAACAAAGCTAGTTGGCCAGCAATATCTTTTTCCTTCATTACAAACCTCTTTCTTTTTTAAATTTTTTAACGAACTCCTAACCTAATTAAATTATATCACAAGTTATGAAAAAATCAACTATTCTACACTTTCCCACTAAGATTTACTTTCTTGTCCCGGGGGGCGGAATTGAACCGTCGACCTTAGCTTTATGAGTGCTACGCTCTAACCAACTGAGCTACCCCGGGTAAAACATCACAGGAACAATATATCACACCAGCCAGACTACTATAATATTTTTCAACAAATTTCTCAAATAAGTTAATAAATTCAGGCGCATCCAGTGTCTTGCGAAAATTCAAAAATTGTGTAATACTTTTTAGTACTAATATCGCGGGATGGAGGAGTAGTACCTCGAGAGGCTCATAACCTCTAGGCCCCGGTGCAATTCCGGGTCCCGCAACAATTTTTAGTCTCTATATAAAGTAAAATTCGCTGAAGACTTCCTTGTAAAGTTCTATTGCCTTTTCCGCTTCATCACGAGACAAAACATAATCAGTACCTTTGTGGGCAATTTGATTTCTAATTTTGTGTGCCTCCCAAGCCGAGTCGATCGTTAGAAAATCGCTTCTTTCAACTTTTTTTAATTTTTCTCCCAAAGAATCACCTTTGTACCCCATTTTACCGACCATGTCATCCAAAATAATATCAGCCTCTATAATTGCCTGCTTCCAATCATTTACGCTATGGGAATTAATTAAACTCTGAATATTTGCCCAACGACGATTACTAACATTTTCAGTTTTCGGCGCATCGTCCCCTGTTGGTAAATTTTCTATTTCAATTTCGTTCACCGACTCATCTTCATTTGAAACATTTTCATCTGGACGATTTTTTGCTAAATCCTGTTCAGTAACTAATTCTTTTTGTTTTTTCTTTAACTTTTTCAAATCAGAAAATTTTAAATAGATAACAAAAATCAAAACTATAAATAAAATTGACAAGAAAACCAAAAATGGTTTTAAAATTCCAAAAGTAATTGGCAAAATATTAAAAACACTAAAGAGAACTGTTTTTGCGGTTAAATTATCACCCATAACCCAGCCGTCCGGAGAATTTTTGTAATCCATTCTCCACCACTGTTTTGCGTATTTTTCCACCGGCCCAGCCAAAATTTTACCAACGGCCCGCGCAGGCTGTTTTCCAATTATCATTCCGGCCGGTTCGTTACGAACAATTAATTCGCCTTTATTCATGGCGTTCTTTCCGGCCTCCAAATTTCCATTAGGGAAAAGACTAGCAAAGAAAGATAAATCCGCATCAGAATTTTCAGATTTTGAATCGCTGTCAAAAAAAGCATCATATTTTCTAAAAAGTTCTTTGCCGGCCATTGTTCCAGCAAAAACCATAATTAGTAAAATAATGAAAATTAATTTCCAAGCTATTGCATGTCCATCTTCACCCGGAGGACTGGGTGCCTTTTTTTTATCTGCCATACTTATCTTATTGTCTCAAATTTCTTGCCAACTTGGAATAGACGATTCTCGCCAAGATGCGGAGCAATCAATTGAATACTGGTTGGTAAATTTTTATTTTCTCTTTCAACTGTGCCATCTGGAATAGAAATTGCCGGAACTCCGACCAAATTAACAAAGATTGTAAAAATATCAGCTAAATACATTTGAAGCGGGTCGTCTGCCCTCTCACCAATTTTAAAAGCTGGCACCGGAGATGTAGGTAAAATTATTAAATCAACTTTTTCAAAAGCCAATTCGAAATCTTTCTTAATCAAATTTCTAACTTGCCAGGCCTTGTTGTAATAATCATCAGCATAACCAGCTGATAAAACATAAGTTCCCAAAATTATTCTTCTTTTTACTTCTGCCCCAATCAAATTACCTCGGGTTTTAAAATAATGATCAATCAAATTTTTTCCTTCTGATTTTTCACCAAATTTTATACCATCATATCTCGCCATATTAGAAGAAACTTCTGCTGGCATCAGAGTGTAATAAACGGCCAAAGAATAATCCAGGTTTGGCAAATCAATATCAACGATTTTATATCCAGCATCGCTAATTTTTTTCAAAGAATTTTCAAAATTTTCTAAAACATCTTTATCAAGTCCTTTTTGTAAATATGATCTTGGAACACCAATTATTTTTACTTCATCTGAAATTTCTCCAGAAACTGTCGTTGAATCTTTTATATCTTTTCCTTTTGTCGCATTAAAAATTAATTCAGCATCTTCGACAGATTTTGTAATTGGACCAATAACATCAAGAGAGCTGGCCATCGCCATCAAACCATATCTAGAAACTGAACCATAAGTCGGCTTTAGACCCACCACGCCGTTGAAACTGGCTGGCTGACGAATCGAACCACCAGTATCAGATCCCAGGGCTGCCATAGCACAATCCGCCGCCACCGCGACTGCAGAGCCCCCAGAGGAACCACCTGCAACTCTGTCAATATCAATTGCATTTTTTGTCACACCATATGCTGAATTTTCGGTTGAACCACCCATCGCAAATTCATCCATATTTGCACGACCAATAAACACAACTCCTTGGTCAATCAATTTCTGTGCAGCTGTTGATGTATAAGTCGCATTGTAATTTTCCAAAATTTTTGAACCAGCACTAGCAATTTTTCCTTCAATCAAAATATTGTCTTTAATCGCAAAAGGAATTCCAGTTAATTCTGTTCCCTTTCCTGAATCAATTATTTCTTGGGCACGAGAAATTTGATTATCAATATCACCATAAATTTCAAGATAAATATTGTATTCTGGATTTTTTGATTTTGAATTTTCCAAAAAATAATAAACAAGTTCTTTTACAGTGATTTTTTTATCACGTAATAATTTTGAGGCAGATGTGATTGTTAAATTTTTGAAATCCATATTACATAATCTTTTTTACTTTTATATAATCGCCTTCTCGATCAGGAGCAGATTCCAGAATTTTATTTTTGTTGACAGCACGTTCATGAGAGTTTTCATCTTCACGATAAACATTTCTAACGCTAGCGCTCTCTATTCTTCTTTCGGTCTCATTAGAAATAGCGTTTTTGATTTGGCCGACATATTCTAAAACAGCCTCTATTTCTTTGGCCATTTTAGCTAGATCTATCTCTGATATTTCAATTCTCGCCAGATCAGCGAATTTTTTAACTTCTAGAGAATTCATAGGGCTATAATAACACAGAGAATAAAAACCAAAAACCGCTATTTAGAGAGTAATTTTATAAATTCTTCCTCAGATAAAATTGTCACTCCGAGTGATTCTGCCTTTGTTAATTTAGATCCGGCTGATTCACCCGCCACTACAAAATTCGTATTTTTTGAAACTGAACCAGAAACTGTTCCACCATTTTGGCGAATTTTTTCTTTAGCTTCATCACGAGACATTTTTGAAAGAGTTCCAGTTAAAACTACAGATTTGCCGTCAAAAAATCCACCTTGGCTTTGTTTGACTTTGATAATTTTTATTTCTTTTAAAAGTTCATCTAATAATTTTATTTTATTCTTATCAGTAAACCATTCACAAATAGATTTTCCAATAATTGGGCCAATTCCATTAATTTTCTCAAAATCTTCTATTTTTGCCGTACTAATTTTTTTAATATCACCAAATTTATTTGCTAGTAATTCTGCTGTTTCTTCACCAACATTATCAATAGATAAACTTGTGATCAGTCGCGCCAAAGTCACATTTCTTGATTCATCAATTGCCTTTAATAAATTATCAGCAGACTTTTCACCAAATCGTGGAAGAGACATTAAATCACCTTTTTTCAAAGTAAAAATATCCGCAGGACTTTGAATCAAATTATTTTCAGCGAGCAAATCAATAACTTTTGGACCTAAATGATCAATACTGAAAGCCGGTTTTGAGGCAAAATAATAAAGTTTTCGCCGCTCAACGTTATATGAATTTTTATCGACACATCGATAAGCGACTTGGCCAGGTATCTTTTCTATTCGACCGTCGCCACCACATTCCGAAATTTTTTCTGGAAATCTAAAAGGTTTTGAATTCTCTTTACGGAGTTCTGTAATAACGCGAACGATTTGCGGAATAACATCGCCAGCTTTTTGTAGAATTACTGTATCACCAATTCGAACATCAAGTCTTTTTATTTCATCTTCGTTATGAAGTGTTGCTCTTGAAACTGTAGAGCCCGCTACCAAAACTGGGCGCAAATGTGCAACAGGCGTAACGACTCCGGTTCTGCCAACTTGAAATGCAATGTCTTCGACAACAGTTGTAACTTGTTCTGCTGGAAATTTCAACGCAATCGCAAAACGTGGAGCCTTGCCGGTAAAACCCAAAGCTTCTTGATATTTTCTCTTATTAATTTTTATGACAATTCCATCAAGTTGATAATTTTCTTTTTCTCTTTTTTTCTGCCAAGTTTTCCAATAATCAACAACTTCGTTTATATTTTTACAGAGTTTATAATTTTTATTTACTTTAAATCCGAGCGATTCAATTTTTTCAAGTTCTTTTATTTGAGTTTCAGGAAGTTTGTTGATTTTCGCAATATCATAAATGAAAGTTCCTAAATTTCTTTTGGCGACCACGGAGGGGTCAAGTTGGCGGAGGGTGCCGGCGGCGAGATTTCGTGGATTTGCATAAATTTCTTCACCAGATTTTTCTAATTCTTTGTTTATTTTTTCAAAATCTTTTTTTGATAAGTAAACTTCCCCTTCGACGATCAAATCAACTGGTTCAAAAAGTTTTAGCGGAACAGATTTTATTGTCTTTACATTTAAAGTAACATTCTCACCAACTTGACCATCACCACGAGTCGCCGCAGTTTTCAAAATTCCTTTTTCATATTCCAAAACAATTTTTAATCCATCAATTTTCAATTCACAATCATATTGTGGAGAAACTTTCTTTCCTAAACTTTTTTCAAGCATTCTTTTTACTCGATCATCAAAATCAATCGCTTCATTTTCATCAAAAATATCATTAAAAGACCACTGCGAAATTTTGTGAGATATTTTTTCAAATTTATCCAGAGGTTTTCCAGAAACTCTTTGACTTGGTGATTCTGGTGTAATCAGGTCGGGAAATTTATTTTCAATATCAATTAATTCTTGTTCCAGAGAATCATAAGCCGTATCAGTAATTTCCGGCTTGTCCAAAACGTGATATCTGTGGCGATGATATTCAATCAATCCGCGCAGTTTTTCAAGGCGTTTTTTGGCGTCTTCTTTGTTCATAAATTGTATTAAAAGCTATTTTAAACCCAAAAACTATTGTACGCTACCAACCCTCAATGCCCTCTGGACTCTTCGTGGATTGTTAGGATCACAGGTATTATAACCATAGGAATCTATTTGATTTCTTATTACTGGTCTATCTGGATCAGAATCGTCATAAACTCTTCTAACAATAACGTGGGCACAATATGGCAACTCAGCATCAAACGCCAAATAAAATTCTGTTGTAGCGGAGTTTTCGCCTTCTTGTGTAATTTCTAGACCTGGCAAATCTGTATAACTGTATCCATTAACAGAATTAAAATCATTAAATAGATTTCTGTTTCCGTCGCTGCCTTTCCACGCACACCTGACTGTATCCTCATCAGTGGTCAAATCAGAACCTTCGCTATATTTAAAAACCAAACCATCTTCTGGGGGATTCCACAACCAATATAAAGCGCACTCTATTCCGGTGTTTGCAGCATAAAAAGCGTATTGTGATTCTCGACTAGATCCCGACAAAATTATCTGCTTTATAGAAAGATTTATAATTGACGCGCCGACTGCTAAAATTAAAACAGAAACCAAAACGGCAAATAATAAAGTGAAACCTTTTTTTGTATTGTTAAATTTCATCATATATTGGTGGCCATCTTAACAAATTTTCTCTAGACTCTACTTCTTTTAAAACACCGTTATCTGTCAACCAGCCAACTTTTACTGTAATTTGTATTTCTTGATCACTTTCAACCTCGAGAATGTTGATTGTTCTATAAAATTTTGTTGATTCCCCATTAAAACCAAATTTGCCAGACGAACTAATTCTATTAAGAGTATTTAATTGTCCACACCCAGGGTCCGCGCTTTCGGTCGAACACAATTTTATATTATTATCATTTATAGTTGTATCAACTGTACAAATATTAGAACCAAGACAATTGTCTAGACCATCAAGCCAGTCCCTAATATTTATAAAATTATCATCTCTTTTATTCTTTATAAATTCGATAGCATCTTGTGCAAGATAATACGCGACTGTTTGGTCTCTTGCGATAAAAGCCGCTTTCAATCCACCCTGCGCGACGGCGAGAGGCCCGGTGATAGAAATTAGAAGTAAGAAAATTGCGACCAATGTTTCGACCATAGTAAATCCTTTATTTTTTTGTAATTTTGAAATTGTCATTATTCAAATTTTAATGCATTACTAAAATTTACGGTTCTGGGCGAAACAGTCGTCTGTATAATAAAATCTGAACTTACTCGTGAGGACGCCTCGGCGTAACCTTCGACAACCATCAAAAATCTGGGTTGTGATGAAACCCCACGATTGATCGGTTCTAAATAAAACTTGGTGATTTTAATTTGATTTGAAACAATAGGAATATAATTAGTACAAACATTTTTATCCGAGGATTCGCATTTTTCAATTAAATCATTATCCCCGTTAAACCGATAAGTTACATAGTTAGCGGTAGATCTTTGATCTTTAAATCGATACAGTCCACCAAAATCGCTGATTTCTGTTGCAGTTTTTATCGTCCTTGTCATGCTCTCAAGGGTAAAGTTTAAATCGTTCATCACTGTCGTGAGAGTTTGAGATTTTCGATTAATATCAACCGTTGTGGTAATCGCTCCAAATGTAATAACCACGACGATAGAAAAAAGAGCAACTGATAACAAAAGTTCAATTAAAGTAAATCCATTATTATTTTTAAGATCAAGAAATTTCATTTATCAATTATTACGAATCATCTCTACAGTAATTTGACCACTTTCTCTTACAACAACAGCTCTTTTGGATCCAGCTGTTGATTTCAAGACGATTCCAATATTTAATTTATCGTCTTCAAAATATTCAGCATCGTCCGTTCTTATTATTGCATTTGTATATGGTCTCGCAAAAGTAACATGAGCGCTAGAAACCTGCGATTCGGCACATTCACCAGACAAAAGATCAACAGGATCAATTCCCTCTGGGCTGACACATAATTTATCAAAAGTAATTCCGCTAGATAATCTTGCAACTCTTAGACATTCAAAAGTACAAATACCTGAGGAGACATTGCACAAAGAATCGTCTACTTCTTCAGAATTACACACACCATTTCCATCTGGTGAATCAATATCATCTTGATCAAAATTTGCTGGATAAAAATCAGCAAATGTCATAAATGCAGCATTTTTTTCACCACCAATAACTTCAAAAAATACGCCGTAGCGCGTGTTGAAAGAATCTACATCGCTAGGTAAATATGAATCACTAACACCTCTTACTCCCAAACCATAAACCTGTGCCTGTCTAATTTCAAGAGCAACTTCATAAGCCAAATTTGAAACGATAATATTGTTATTAAAATTTCCATAATTATAAATAACGATGGAAGTTAAAATAGAAAAAATTCCAATAACAAAAAGAAGCTCTAGAAGAGTGAAACCTTTTTTTGTATTTGTAATTTGCAATTTCACAGTTTAGAAAAATAAACTTACGCCGATAACATCAATTTCCAAAAAAAATTCAATCAAGGTTCCGGCGATAAGGAATGGCGCGAACGGTATTTCAGTCTTCATTGTAATGTTTTTATGCTTATTCTTCAATCTTTCTATCAACATCAATCCAATTGCAAAAACCGCACCAATCCAAAAAGCCAAAATAACCGCAGATATTCCCTTTACAAAACCCAAATACCAACCAATTCCCAGTGCTAATTTGCCGTCGCCAAGACCAACCCAGCGACCAGATGAAATAAACCATAAAATAAAGAACGGCAAGAATAAAATAAAGCCGGAAAGAATATTAAGTAAAGAAATCGTCGAATATTCAAAATAAATAGGATTCATTATTATGACTTGGATGAAAGAAAATATCGCAAATGAATAAGAAAAACCGTCGGGAATTATTTTGTGTCGCAAATCATAAACAAAAGTGACAATTAAAATAGAAAAAATAATAGCATTCCAAACAAAATACATCGCCATCAGATATGGCGCGCCAAGTAATGGCAACGCCGTCCAAAACAATAAAGTGAATAAGGCAGCTGTAAAAAATTCAACCAGAGGATATTGAATAGAAATTTTTGATCCGCATTTTCGGCAACGACCTTTTAATAAAAGCCAACTAAGAATTGGGATCATGTCGCGTGCCAACAATTTTTCTCCACAACTGAGACACCCGGATCTGCCACCAACAGTTTTTCCGGTGTTATATCGCAAAATAACAACATTTAAAAAACTGCCAATTATGGCGCCCAGAGCAAAAATAAAAATAAATCCAGAAATCATTAATCAATTATACCAAATTAGTTTTTAATTTATAACAAAACACCACGGCTAGCGCGGTGTTTTGTTATTAAATATAGAATGAGGGCTATTCGCAAGATATGCCTGTTGGTGCGACAGCTGGATTACCGGTATATCCACTGTCATCAACACAATAAATAACGCCTCCTGATAATGTTACATATGCCGCCCAACCATCAACATCATCATTACAGTATTCGCCCTCAGTACCACCATCAGATTTGCCGACTGCAGAATCAAAAATCGCTTTTGTCCTTGTTCCGGCGGTACAAACATCATCGTAGCCATCTCCATCAGATTGAAGCTCGGCCTCTATTCTTAGCGAACCAAGTTCAGCCATTGCAGCTGCATCCTTACCCTTTTGTCTTGCTGTGTTTAGTGAAGCAAGAACAACTGATGAGAGAATACCAATGATCGCAATTACAACCAAAAGTTCAATCAAAGTAAAACCTTGTTTTTTCATAATAATTAATTTAAATTTAAATTTTAAAAGCTTTTTTAGAAATAGGTTTCTAGAGAACCTAAATAAAGCTTGTATAAATTATACTTTCTTTATCAGGTTTATACAAATAGACAATATCCACAAACAGAAAACTATCTAATTATTTTAAATCGAATATAACGGCAAATCGCCCCCAGAGAAGTAATAGTAAACAGAACAATCAACCAATTTCCGACAACCGGAACAAATTGTAAACCGGTCAACGCCACCACTCCAAATGTTGCACCCTGGAAATCAACTCCCACATCTTGGTTATCGCCAAACTTTTTCTTTAACAAATTACCAACAAAAATTCCCGAAACTGCCGGAGAAATAACAGTAATAAAAGTCATCGCTATCATAAACAGAAATCCAATTGGTAGTGCAACTAAACTAATAAATGAAACCACAATCAAAAGTGGAGCAAAAAAGATAACCAAAAATCCTGTAAGAAAACTTTTCCAAAAAGAATTTCTGGCGAGATCAACAACTTCCTGAGAAAAAACTTTGAAAACATAAACCAAGATAAACGCCAAAATCAAAGTTGTAATAAATCGGAGTAAATACCAAAAACTGATAAAACTTAACAAAATTTTCTTTATAAATCCCGAATCACGAATTGCATCAATTTCATTAAACTTCATTTGACCAGAAATTGCGGTGGCCACTGACTCATTAATTTTATTTGGAGCGTAATATGAAAAAGTTCCAGAAATTTTAGCATTCGAACTTATTTGTAAATTTTGAGTTGTAATTTCTGAAGCGCCAGATAATTCTCCATTTATAAAAACTTTTCCACCAATCATTTTAATTTCAGCGCTTGAATTGTTCTCTATTATTATTGAACCACCAACAGCAAAAATTTCTTTGTTTATAACAGCGCCTGGTAAAATATTAACTTCTCCGCCCAAAACCAGGACGTCCCCAACAACTTCCCCGCTAATTGAAACATTTCCGCCGACAATTCGCAGATCACCAAAAGTTTTTCCAGAAAAATCTATTTTCCCGCCAAGCAAAAATACATCGCCGGTAATATTTCCCGTAACTTTTACTTCACCACCAAAAATTACCAAATCTTCTGATAGGTTTCCTTCAACAATCGATTTTACTGCGCCAATATAAAGATTCTCGGAATATTCTTTTTCAACTCCGATAAAAACTTCTGAACGATTCAATATTTCCGCAGCAAAAGATAGATTTGGCAATATCGCCCAAAGAAAGCCAACAAAAATAGAAAATATAGGAATTAGTCTTTTCATAACTATAAAATAGCACAAAAAGCCAAAAATAAAAGTTTACTTTATTTTCCAGCCATCATTCAAATATTCATCCGCTTTTTTAAATTTTACCTCTATTTCCTTGTCGTCTTTAATCAAAATGACTTTGTCGTTTCGGCCAATTTTTTGTTCAGCGTGACCTGGGCTAGAAATTTTTGAATCATCGTCTTTTCCTCCACTTGTAATCTGTGCCATTTTTACACTTTCGCGTAATTTTTGTTCAGCCTTCAAAAAAGCACCAGCGCCGATGTTTGGGAGAACATTTACAATTTGTTCATAAACTGCCACCTTCATTTCCTTGAACAATCGCAAAGCTTCTTTTCTATATTCAACCAAAGGATCTCTTTGCCCATAAGCGCGTAAATTAACGCTTGATCTTGTGTAGTCCATTGTCTCCAAATGATCCACCCAAAATGTATCGATACTCTGCAAAACCACTCTTTTCAAAGTTTTGTACCACTCTTCTTCACCAAGAGTTTGTTTTTTTTCTTCGATTATTTTTGAAATTGCATCGCCACCGTGATTTATTATTTCGACGACTTCGGCATCTAGCGCTTCTTTGTCACCAAGCAAAATTTTTCGGCGTTTCTCATAAATAGACGTTCTTTGAGTATTTAAAACTGAATCAAATTCAAGTAAATGTTTTCTTGAATCAAAATGAAAACCTTCAATTTTTGTTTGTGCATTTTCAAGAGATCTAGAAATCATTCTGTTTTGAATTGGCTCGTCTTCTGGCAAACCAAGACGTGCCATCATTGATTTTAGCGATGGTGAGGCAAAAATTCTCATCAAAGAATCATCAAGTGAAACAAAAAATTGTGTTTCACCCGGATCACCCTGTCGACCAGAACGACCTCGCAACTGATTATCAATTCTACGAGCTTCGTGGCGTTCGGTACCAACAACAAATAAACCGCCAAGATTTTTTATCTCTTCATAAGAATCTTTGCTGAACGGTTCTCCACCAAGTTTAATATCGACTCCACGACCTGCCATGTTTGTCGCAATTGTTACTGCTCCCTTTTTACCTGCCTGAGAAATTATTTCTGCTTCTCTTTCGTGATTTTTCGCATTCAAAATATTATGTGGAATTCCATTTTTCGTTAGATATTCAGAAATTATTTCATTTTTTTCAATTGAGGCAGTACCAACCAAAACTGGTTGACCTTTTTCGTGAAGTTCTTTTATTTTTCTAACCAAAGCATTAAACTTTCCTGGCTCTGATTGATAAATCAAATCATCATGATCAGTTCTGGAATTTGGGCGATTCGTTGGAATAGCAATTGTCTCCAGACGATAAACTTTGAAAAATTCCTCGGCGGAAGTTTTTGCTGTACCTGTCATACCAGAAAGTTTTTTGTACATTCTGAAATAATTTTGATAAGTAATAGAAGCAAAAGTTCTGGATTCTTGGCCAACCGGAATTCCTTCTTTGGCTTCAATCGCCTGATGCAAACCTTCCGACCAACGACGACTTGGTTGCATACGGCCAGTAAATTCATCGACAATAACAATTTGTCCATCTTTTACAACATAATCTTTGTCGCGTTTAAAAAGAGCTTCAGCGCGAACAGATGTCTCCAAATGATGAACGTACTTTATTCCCTTTTCTGTATAAATATTTCCAACACCAAGAAAACTTTCAGCTTTTGAAATTCCTTTATCGGTCAAACTGATTGATTTTAATTTTTCATCAACCGTATAATCTTCTTCTTTAATCATTTTCTTAGAAATTCCAGCAAAAATTTCATAAAGATTTTCAGCGTTCGCTGATGGCGCAGAAATAATTAACGGGGTTCTCGCTTCATCAATCAAGATAGAGTCAATTTCATCGATGATGGCAAAATTATATTCTCTTTGTCGTAAATTTTGCGTATCGTATTCTATGTTGTCACGCAAATAATCAAAACCGAATTCACTATTTGTTCCATAAGTAATATCTGCGGCATAAGCTTCTTTTCTGGAAACCGGGCGAAGATATTCATAAACGATATGAAAAAATCCAGCCTCGTCTCTTTCTTTATCCTGACTATCATTTGTATGAATCGGATCATAAAGATAAGAAGCTTGTTGATTTATAACTGCAGTACTTAATCCCAGAAAATGATAAATTTGTCCCATCCAAACTGTGTCACGGCGAGCAAGGAAATCATTAACAGTAATCACGTGAACACCTTTTCCGGTCAGAGCATTTAAATAAACTGGCAAAGTTGCCACCAAAGTTTTTCCCTCACCAGTTCTCATTTCGGCAATATTACCTTCGTGTATAGTCATTCCACCAACAAGCTGAACATCATAATGTCTTTGACCCAAAGTTCGTGTCGCGGCCTCGCGAACAACAGCAAAGGCTTCGGGTAATATATCATTTAGCGTTTTACCACTTGCCAATTCATTTTTAAAGAAAGCTGTTTTATTTTTTAGCTCTTCATCAGTTAAACCGGCCATTATTTCGGCAAAAGAATTAATCCCTGAGACTCTTGATTCATAAGCCTTTAATAGACGACTATTTGGGTCACCAAAAATTTTAGATAAAAAAGCCATAGGTCTATCGATAATACCACAAAAAACAAAGCTCTCAAATTTATGAGAGCTTTGTTTTTTATCTACTATTTTCTTCTGCTTGATTTCTTCTTTGAAGATTTCTTCGCAACTTTTCTTGAAGATTTCTTTGTAGATTTTTTTGCTGCTTTTTTTACAGCTTTCTTTTTCTTCACTGCCATTTTATTTTTTTATTAACTAATAAAAGTTTTCTTCCCCTATTTAATTATCTCAGTATCTGGAAAAACTAAAAGAGATTTTGAAATAAAAGTGTGGATAAGTTAAAAAAATATTTT
>CAYWTD010000002.1:0-31213 GCA_964461185.1 uncultured Candidatus Saccharibacteria bacterium
CACTTAAAAATAATTAAATAAGATTAAAAAAATTTAAAAATCTTATATAATGACGAACATGAAACAATACCCGTATTTACCAGAAGGTCGTCAAATTTTATATGTTCCAATAACTGACAAATTCATGGCTTTGGCCAGGGAAACTGCCATGAAAGAATCGACAGATTTTGGTCAGCCAACAGGTTCTGTGGTGGTAAAAGACGGAGAAATACTGGGTAAGGCCGCTAATAGGGCTCCATTGGGTCATATAAAGGTCCTGAACGAGCTTCATAAACGCGGATGGTGTATCAGACGTCTCCTTAAAATAAAAACCGGTACAAAGTATTGGGCTTGTCCTGGATGCGCCAAATATTCTGATCATAGCGAACAAGGGGCCATAAAAGACGCCGTAAAAAATGGCAAAGATCCTGTTGACGCTGATTTATATCTTTGGGGCCACTGGTGGTGTTGTAAACCTTGTTGGGACAAAATTATTGGTGCGAACATAAAAAATGTTTATCTTTTGGATATAAGCGAAGAAAATTTCAAACGTTAAATTTGCTTAAAAATTGGTCGGAAAGTTCATCGGAGAATTTTTCTTGAAACATGTTAAAATTCATATTAATGAAAGATAAAAAAATTGAAAATCTAATAAAAGAAGAATCTCGCCGACAAAAGAAAGTAATAAATTTAATCGCTTCTGAAAATTACGTTTCAAAAGATGTTTTATCTGCTCTTGGATCAGTTTTGACTAATAAATATTCCGAAGGTTATCCGCACAAAAGATATTATGGCGGAAATTCTGTTATTGATGAGGTCGAAGAAATTTGTCAGGACAGGGCCCTAAAACTTTTTGGATTAAAAAAAGATAAATGGGCAGTGAATGTTCAATCTCTTTCTGGTTCGCCAGCAAATTTTGCGGTTTATTTTGCGCTCGTGCCGATTGGCGGAGTTGGTGCTGATGGAATTGTCAGACCTCGTGGAAAAATTATGGGGATGTCACTTGACCAAGGTGGTCATTTAACACACGGCCAAAAAGTTTCGGCGACTGGGAAATTTTGGGATTCTGTTTTGTATGGAGTTGATCAAGAAACTGAAACAATAAATTATGAATCTCTGAAGGAGCTCGCTAAAAAAGAAAAACCAAATTTAATTGTAACTGGCTATACGGCTTACCCCAGAAAAATTGATTGGAAAAAAATGAGGGAAGTTGCCGATTCATGTGGAGCGATTTTAATGGTCGACATGTCACATATCGCAGGACTTGTTGCCGGAAAAGTTTATCCTTCTCCATTTGAGTATGCTGATGTTGTAACAACAACGACGCACAAAACTTTGCGCGGACCAAGGTCGGCGTTAATTTTTAGCAAAATTGATGAACGAGAATTTCAAAAGAAAATAAACAAAGCTGTTTTTCCTGGGTTACAAGGTGGTCCACACAATAATCAGATTGCCGCAGTTGCTGTAGCACTAGGTGAAGATTCTAGCGCTGAATTTAAAAAATACGCAAAACAAGTTGTAAAAAACGCCAATGTATTAGCCACAGAATTAAAGAAATTTGGTTGGAGGATTGTTTCTGGTGGAACAGACAGTCATTTAGTTTTGATTGATGTTTGGAATAGTGGTGTGAAAAATGAAAAAGGTGCTGGTGGATTATCAGGAAAGGAGGCCGAAGCTTTGCTTGAAAAATCTGGAATAATTGTGAATAAAAACGCTATTCCATTTGATACACGTTCTCCGTTTGATCCGTCCGGAATTAGAATTGGTTCCGCGGCCGAAACTACACGAGGCAAGAAAGAAAAAGATTTTAAAAAAATTGCCGAAGAGATTGATAAAGTTTTAAGAAACAGGTAAAGTGTCAAAAGAATAGCAAATTAAGGAGAAAATATGTCACAAGAGATAAAGTTTCCTGCGTTTGACGGACCTGAAGGATCAGGTAAGTCGACAATTATAAAGCGGCTCAAGGCAGAGTTCGGCGATAAAATCGTCACAACCAGAGAACCAGGCGGTTCACTGTATGGTGAAGATATTCGAAAAGTTATTTTGAATTCACCAAATGCAAAAGAGGCAAGTGCCAAAACACTCGCAGCTCTTTTTTGGGCAGCAAGATGCGATCATGTTGAAAAGCTGATCGCCCCAGCGATTGCACGTGGACAAATGGTCATTACAGACCGTTTTGATTCTGCGACTTTCGCTATCCAGATTTATGGATACGAAGCAGAAGAATTACGAGAAAGTTTCTTTTCTCAGAGAGACTTTTACATCGGCGACTGCAAGCCCGATCTGTATATCTTTTTTGATATCGATCCTCGTGTCGCTCTTGCCAGAAAAAATTCTGGCAAACAGGATCTGAACCATCTTGATGAAAAGCCGATTGAATTTCACGAGCGGGTCCGCGAAGGATTTCGTGAATTCATGAAACTTGTCCCGAGTGTGACGATCGACGCGAGTCGTACAGAAGACGAAGTCTATGAAGAGGTCGTCCGAATTTTGGACCTCAGATAATTCATTGTCTTTTGATGCTAAAAGCCGAGGGAAATCTCTCGGCTTTTATTTTTTATATTTGGTATGATGTTTGTATGAAAATAAAAATCAAGAGACTTCATAAAGATGCAAAATTACCGACATATGCGCATCCTGGTGATGTTGGCATGGATTTATATTCTCTTGAGGATTATGAATTAAAACCATCGGAAAGAAGAATTTTTCCAGTTGGTTTTGCTATGGAATTTGATAATGGTTTTGCCGCAATTATAAAAGACAAAAGTAGTTTGCCAAAAAAAGCCGGATTGCATACGATGGGGGGAGTTTTTGATCCGGGCTATCGCGGGGAGTATAATGTCAATTTAATTAATCTTGGTAACGAATCATACAAGATTGAAAAAGGTGATAAAATAGCACAATTAGTCGTATACCCAGTGATTATTGCTGAACTAGAAGAGACTTCTGAATTAAATGAATCAAGTCGCGGTGAAGGTAATTTTGGCTCAACAGGTAGAAAATAATTTATGAAAGAAACAATAAAACAATTAATAAAGAAAAATTTAACCGAAGAAGTTGATTTTGTTGTTGAACATCCTGCTGATCTAAAAAATGGTGACTATTCTACAAACATTGCATTAATTCTTGCTCAAAAAAATAAGGGCAATCCACGACAAATTGCCGAGGAAATAGTATTAAAGTTAGAAAGTTTAAAATCCGATGAGATTGAAAAAATTGAAGTTGCTGGACCTGGTTTTATAAATTTTTATTTAAATCGTTTATTTTTCAAAAGATCAGTTCAACAGGCGCTGAACGGAGAAATGAATTATGGCCGAAACAAGGATTTGGCTGGCAAAAATATTCTCATTGAATACACTGATCCAAATCCGTTTAAACCTTTGCATATTGGACATTTGATGTCGAACTCGATCGGTGAATCAATCGCTAGAGTTTTGGAATGGAATGGTGCAACAGTTACACGTGTTTGTTATCAGGGTGATGTTGGACTTCATGTGGCGAAAGCGCTATGGGGAATGAAACAGAATATTTTGGAAACGCCATCTGATTCAGCAACTATTCCAGAAAAAACGGAATATCTTGGAAAAGTTTACGCTTACGGCGCTAATAAATACGATGAAGATGAAAAAGCAAAACTTGAAATAAATGAAATAAACAAAAGGGTTTATGAACTTTTTGATGATGACAAAAGCAATGATAATTTGGACATAAAAACACTGTATGAAAAAGGTCGCGAATGGAGTTTGTGGCATTTTAATGATATGTACGAAAAATTAGGTTCGACTTTTTCTCAATTAATTTTTGAACATGAAATGGCAAAATCCGGCGAAGAAATTGTCAGGAACAATATTCCTTCTGTTTTCGAATTAAGTGATGGAGCAATTGTTTATAAAGGAGAAAAAGACGGATTACACACTCGTGTTTTTGTAAACTCAATTGGATTGCCGACTTACGAAGCAAAAGACATCGGCCTTGCATACTACAAGGAAGATGTTTTACAAAAAAAGTTTGGTAAATTTGATGCATCTATAATTGTTACAGCCAGTGAACAAAAAGAATATTATAAAGTTGTTTTAGCGACATTAAAAAAACTTCGACCAGAAATTGCTCAAAAAACTTTGCATGTCACGCACGGAATGATGCGTTTTGCGGAAGGTAAAATGTCATCCAGAAAAGGCAATGTTGTCACCGGTGAATCTCTTTTGTCAGAAATTGAAGAGACTGTTTCAGAAAAAATTAAAGATCGAAATTTCGGCGAACAAGATGCAGATGAAGCAAAGACAATTATTTCAGTTGCAGCATTAAAATATTCAATTTTAAAACAAGCAATTGGTCGAGATATTATCTTTGATCGCGAAGCTGCTGTTTCATTCGAAGGAGATTCTGGACCTTATTTGCAATACACATATGTTCGAACAAAATCTATTATTGATTCTGCAAAAGAAAAAGGAATAAAATTTATGGAAGCGATTGAACCGGAAGGCTGGCAAACGACAAATATTGAAAAAATGCTTTATCGTTTTCCAGAAGAAGTAAAAGATGCATATTCTGATGATCTTTCCCCGCAGGACATAACAACCTTTTTGACGAAAATTTGTAGTGAATTTAATTCGTATTATGCTCAAAATGTTATTCTCGACGGTTCTCCAAACGAAGCCTATAAAGTGGCTATAACAAAGGCTGTAATGCACATTATTCAAAACGGCCTAAAGATTTTAGGAATAAAGGTTCCAAATCGAATGTAGATTTCATTAAAAATTTATTTTTTGGTAAAAGTCAAAAGATTTTTGACTTAATTCCGTGATAATATATCTTTATATTTATTAAAAATTTATGAACAAGGACGATACAAATAAAAGTCAGTTTGCGCAAGACGAGGAGAAGGTTTTGAAATTCTGGCAAGACAGCAAAATTTTTGAAAAAACATTGGCCAAACCTTCACCAAGGGGTGATTACGTTTTTTATGACGGACCTCCTTTTGCCACAGGACTTCCTCATTACGGTCATATTTTGGCTGGAACAATGAAAGATGTTATTCCAAGATATCAAACAATGCGCGGATATCACGTTGATCGTCGCTGGGGTTGGGATTGTCATGGATTACCAATTGAAAAACTTGTTCAAGAAGAAAATAATCTTCGCACAAAAAAAGAAATAGAGAATTTTGGAATTAAAAATTTCAGTAAAGCTGCGAAAGACAGTGTTTTTAGATATGACAAAGAATGGAAGGAAATAGTTCCTAGAACTGGTCGTTTCGTTGACATGGAAAATCAATATACAACCATGTCTTCAAATTTTATGGAATCTGTTTGGTGGGCCTTTAGTGAACTAAACAAAAAAGGTTTGGTTTATGAAGATTTCAAGGCGATGCACATTTCTCCACAACTCGAAACTCCGCTTTCAAACTTTGAAGTTAATTCTGGATATAAAGATATCACTGATATTTCTGTTTACGTAAAATTCGCATTAGAGGGCGAGGAAAATACTTATTTTTTGGCTTGGACGACAACTCCGTGGACTCTTTTTGGGAACGTTGCTCTTGCGATAAATCAAAATATTGAATACGTAAAAGTGAAAGTCGAAAATATTTTTTTGATTTTGACTAAGAGCCGTTTAGTGGAATCGATGAAGGATAAAAAATACGAAGAGATTGAAACAATAAAGGGAAGTGACCTTATTGGTAAAAAATATATTCCACTTTTTGATTACTATTCAAAGAAAGATGATTTACAAAACAAAGAAAATGGTTGGAAAATTTATCATGGTGATTTTGTTACGACAGAAGATGGTACAGGAATAGTTCACATCGCTCCTGGATTTGGTGAAGACGACCTTGCTCTTGGTCAAAAAAATAAATTACCATTTGTTCAACACGTAAATATTGATGGATCAATCAAATCTGATATTCCAGAATTTGCTGGCTTACAAGCAAAACCAAAAGAAGATCCAACTTCAACAGACATCCTTGTTTTAAAGAAATTAGCAACAGAAGGAAAACTTTTTGCAAAAGAAAAAGTTACGCACTCGTATCCACACTGTTGGAGAACGGACGCGCCACTTTTGAATTACGCACTTTCTTCTTGGTTTATAAAAGTTACTGATTACAATCAGAAAATGGTGAAACTTAACAAAAAAGTTCACTGGGTTCCAGAATATGTTGGTGAAAGACGTTTTGGTAATTGGCTTTTGAATATAAAAGATTGGGGAGTTTCAAGATCTAGATACTGGGGAACACCAATGCCAATTTGGAAATCAGAGGATGGTTCAGAGATAGAATTTCTTGGTTCAATTCAAGACATAAAAGATAGAACAAAAAGTTCTAATATATTTTACTTGATGCGACACGGTGAGGCTGAACATAATGTTGGTCGTTTTCTTAATTCAGACAACTCAACACCCGCGCATCTAACTGAGAAAGGTAAAAGAGAGATTCAGGATGCCGCGAATAGATTTTCAAACAAAAATATTGATCTAGTATATTGCTCGCCCTTGATTAGAACTCGTGAAACCGCAGATATATTAATGAAAAGTTTAAATATTTCATCTGATAAATTAATTATTGATGATCGATTAAAAGAAACCCAATCAGGAGTTTTGAATGGAAAAACTTTTGAAGAATATAACAGTATTTATAAAAGTTTCTTGGATAAGTTTTCTCAAAAACCAGAAGGCGGAGAAAGTCTAACTGATATTAAAAGGAGAGTTGGAGATTTTATTTACGAAATAAATAACAAACACAGTAATAAAAATATTCTCGTTGTTAGTCATGAATATCCGATTTGGATGATGATGTCTTTAAATGAAGGGTTAGACAATATAGCTGCTTCAAAAATGAAGGAAAGCGTCGAGGATCTTGTGCCGACTGGTAGTATCAGGGAATACAACTTTGCCCCAATTCCACATGACGATGATTACATTTTAGATTTACATCGTCCTTATATTGATGAAATAACTTTTACCAAAGATGAAAAATTAATGAAGAGAATTCCAGAGGTTTTTGACACTTGGTTTGATTCTGGCGCAATGCCATACGCTGTTCCGCATTATCCGTTTGAAAAAACAATGGAACCTGCAACTGGTTTGTTTGGACTATTTAAAAAACGTCGAAAATTTCCAGCTGATTTTATTGCAGAAGGACTCGATCAAACTCGTGGATGGTTTTATACGTTGCTAGCGTTGAATACGGCTTTGTTTGGAAAATCGCCCTACAAAAATGTTGTTGTAAATGGTTTGGTTTTGGCTGAAGACGGACAAAAAATGTCAAAACGTTTGAAAAATTATCCAGAACCAAATTTGGTTTTTAATAAATACGGTGCCGATCCTGTTAGATATTACATGTTGTCATCTGGAATTGTTCAAGCTGAGCCGTTGAATTTTTCTGAAAAGGGAGTAGACGAGGTTTATAAAAAAATTATTTCTCGTCTTTTGAATGTTGTTGCTTTCTACGATTTATACAAAGATCAAAATTCTGTTCCAATCGCAATTAGTGGAGAATTCAAAAATGTTTTGGATCGATGGGTTATAGCTAGACTCAATCAAGTTTTAAAAGAAACCACCGACGCGATGGAGAATTATGAACTAAACACGGCCTGTCGAACTTTCTTTGATTTTGTCGATGATTTATCAACCTGGTATGTTCGCAGATCTCGTGATCGATTTAAAAATGAAAATAATGATGATCGTAAATCTGCAATAGAAACGATTTATTTTGTTTTGAATGAATTTTCAAAAATCATGGCTCCTTTTATGCCTTTTACAGCAGAAATGGTTTACCAAAGAGTAAATAATTTAAATTATTCTGATATAAATCGCAGTGTGCATTTGGAATTGTGGCCAGAAATTAAATCAATTAATCAAAAAATATTGAGTGACATGGCGACTGTTAGAAATCTGGTCAGCATCTCTTTGCTTGAACGTGATAAATTTGGAATAAAAGTCAGACAGCCATTGCGAACATTAAAGATTAATATTCCTCCAACCGATATCAGCGCCGAGTTAATTGAACTGATTAAGGACGAAGTAAATGTTAAGGAAGTTATTCCTGATCAAACTTTGGGTGAACAAAAAGTTCAACTTGATACAATAATTGATGATGAGCTAAAACAAGAGGGAATTGTTCGCGAATTAAATAGATTCATTCAAAGTCTAAGAAAAGATAAAAAGCTTTTACCAAACGACAAAATTATTTTATCAGTCGAAACTGATGCACGAGGCCAAGATTTTGTTAATAAATATATGAAAGAAATTTCCGAATCTGTTCGCGCGACAGAAATAGTGTTTGCACAAAATAATGGATCCGTAATTGAAACTGGGGAATTAAGTTTCAAAATTTTTGTTAATTAAACTAATAAAATATTTTAAAGATTCAGATTTTTTGCAAACGTAAAATTTAATTTTATAACTTACAAATGCATCATATTCACCGCACAAAAGCGTTTGTTTTGAAAAGTTTCCAGACGAAGGAGGCGGATAGCCGCGTTGTATTGTTGACGGAAAATTTAGGCGTAGTTCGTGCTGTGGCGCAAGGTGCGAGAAAAATGGAATCGAAAATGCGTCAATCAATTCAGGATTTTTCTATTGTTAATGTTGCGCTCGTTTCTGGACGAACCGGCTGGCGATTGGTAAATGCGGGTTTTATAAATAATTTTTATACAGATATAAAAAATAAAAACTTACAGGAATCCGTGTGTAAAGTTTTTAATTTAATCAACAGATTAACCGCAGGGGAAATGGAAGATAAAAAAATATTTGATGAATCGTTAAGTTTTGTGGATTTTGCCATTAATAACCAAGAAAATTTTTTAGATGATTCAGAAATAACTTCTTTTGAAATTTTATTTTTGGCGAGAATTTTATATCATCTTGGTTATTTAAAGACCTCTGAAAATATTGAAATTTACTTGAGTTCAGAAATAAATTTTGAAAGCATCAAAAATTTGAATAAAAATGTTGGAATTTCACAAAAAAATCTGGTTGTGGAAATCAACCGAGCAATTCGCGATAGTCATTTATAAAAATGCTATAATTATTTCAAATGAATTACTTTGATAAAAAAGAAACCAATCGTATCGGTAAACTAGAAAAAAAATTATTTTCAAAAAATGCGAATTTTGATGCTGATATTAGATCGGGTTTTGACAAAAAACAATACGAAGAGAACCCGGATTGGGATGACGGGGATCTTCTTGAAACAAATCTTAATGAAACCCTTCAGGTTAAAAAACCAAAAACGGGGACATTTTGGATAATTTTTTCTGCAGCATTTTTGTTTTTTGTTTTTTCGCTTGGGTATGCCGCTTATGTGTTCATTGCAGGAGAAAGAGTTGTTTCTACAGACAATATTAGTATTGATATTGTTGGTCCTGTTTCTGCAAGTGGTGGAAGTAAAGTTTCAATAGATGTAATTTTGCAGAATAACGGTTTGGTTGAAATGAAGGATGCTAATTTTGTTATAGATTATCCCGAAGGTACAAGATCGGTCGATTTACAAAGCGAATTAAAGAGGGGGAGAATTGATGTTGGTGACATCGCGGTTGGTAGTGTCGTTAAAAAAACTTTGGATATGGCATTTCTTGGTGAAAACGGAGAAATAAAATCTGTTGATATTAGTGCTGAATACAAAACGCCTGGCTCTATTGCTTTGTTAAAAAAATCAAAATCTTTTACAATCACTCTTAGCGTTTCTCCCGTTCAAATTCTTGTAAGAACCGTTGATAGAATTTCCTCAGGACAAAAAATTGATTTTGATTTAGAAATAAAATCTAATTCCGAAAAAACAATAAATAATTTATTAGTTACCGCTGAATATCCATTTGGTTTTAAGTTTGAAAAGGCAAGTATTGAACCCACTTATGGTAATAATATCTGGGAATTCAAAAATTTTAATCCAACAGATATCAAAAACATAATAATATCTGGAGAAATACAGGCTCAAGATAACGAACAGCGCGCTTTCAGGTTTTCTGCTGGAACACCTAAATTGGAGAACCGTGAAGAAATTGGAATTGCACTAACCAGCGTCCGAAATACAATTCTGATTGAAAAGCCCTTTGTTGGTCTTGATTTAGCCGTTAACGGTTCAAAAGAATCAGTCGTCTCTGCCCAGAGCGGCCAAAAAATAAATTATGATTTAAATCTATTTAATAATACCAAAGATATTTTGCGTGATATTGAAGTTAGATTGTACTTGGATGGTCGAGCTTTAAATAAGGCTGGCGTTACTGCGGCTGACGGTTTTTATGATTCAAACAGCAATCAAATAGTCTATACAAAGAATACATCAGAAATACTGTCATCAATAAGTCCTGAAACAAACGTATCTGTAAGAGGGACCTTGATCTCATATGACCTGACCTTGAACAATAGAAATCTAATTAATCCAGAAATTAGAATATCTGCAGTTATTAATGGGACAAGAATATCTGAGACAGGCGCAAGTGAGAAAATTGAAGAAAAAGATTTCGTAACCGTTAAAATTTTGTCAGATGTTTTGATTAGTTCACGAATTTCTTATAATTCAAATTACACAAGGTTTGCTGGATTTACTGATTCAGGACCCATCCCGCCAAAAGTAGGCGTAGATACTTTTTATACAGCCTCATGGATTTTAACTAATAATGTAAATGATATTGAAAATACAAAGGTTATCGGGACGCTACCTTTTTATGTGGAATGGGTAGGTAAATATGCTCCTAGCGGAGAAGATATTGTTTTTGACGACAATACAAGAAGAATTATTTGGAACGCAAAAAATGTAAGTGCGGGAGTAGGATATTCATCGCCAATAAAGTTTGTTATTTTTCAATTGAAACTTAAACCAAGTGTTAGTCAAGTAGAACAGCAACCTGCTCTGATTGAAAAAATAAATCTATCAACATTTGATACTTTTGCGAAAGACAAAATAGAGAAAAATATAGATAATTCAACAACCCTTTTGTATGGCCAAAGCACTTTGGATAAGCATGGAAATGTGGTTCAATAGTAGAATATGAAAGGAAAAGACAACACAATGGAAAAGATCATTTCTCTTTGCAAGAGGAGGGGGTTTGTATATCAAGGGTCGGAAATATACGGTGGTTTGGCCGGAACATGGGACTATGGCCCGCTTGGTGTGGTTCTAAAGAAAAATATTGAAAATATTTGGTGGCGCCGATTTGTTTTGGATCGTGATGACATGTATCCTGTTGATGCAGCTATTTTAATGAATCAAAATGTTTGGAAAGCATCTGGACACGTTGATGGTTTTTCTGATCCGCTCGTAGAGGATACAAAAACAAAAAAACGCTTCCGAGCTGACCATTTATTGGAAGATGCTGGAGTTTCTGTTGCAGGAATGAAACTGTCTGAAATGAGTAAAAAAATAAAGGAATTGAAATTAAAAAGCTCTGATGGAAATCCTCTTGGCGAGGTTCGTCAATTCAATATGATGTTAAAAACTCACATCGGTGCAACAGAGGATGAGGCAGCTATTTCTTATCTACGACCAGAAACGGCTGGTGGAATGTTTGTAAACTTTAAAAATGTTTTGGATTCTTTCCATCCAAAATTACCTTTTGGTCTTGCTCAAATTGGTAAAGCTTTTAGAAATGAAATTGCACCAAGAGATTTTCTTTTCCGTGTTAGAGAAATTGAACAAATGGAAATAGAATATTTTATTAATCCAAAAGATTGGGAGAAAATTTTCGATCATTTTACAGAACAAGTTATAGAATTTACAAAAGATATTGGATTAGATCAAAATAAAGTTCATAAATTAGAGGTTGACCCAGCGGATAGGGCACACTACTCAAAACGTACAATTGATTTTGAGTTTGATTATCCTTTTGGAAAAAAAGAATTATATGGTTTGGCTTATAGAACAGATTTCGATCTTTCTGCTCATTCAAAAGCCAGCAAAGTTTCTCTTGAATATTTTGATGAAGAATCAAAAGAAAAATTTATTCCACATGTTATTGAACCATCTTTTGGTGTCGGACGAACAATGCTCGCTATTTTGACAGACGCTTATTGTGAAGACGAACTTGGCGGAGAACCACGTGAATATTTAAAACTTTCACCAAAAGTTGCGCCAGTAATCGTGGCTGTATTTCCTTTGATGAAAAATAAGCCAGAAATTGTAGAAAGGGCAAAAGAAATACATTCTAAAATAAAGAAAGAAATGCGCGCGAATTTTCCAGATTTGGGCGGACAAATTATCTATGATGAGACAGGTAGTATTGGTAAGCGTTATCGAAAACAAGACGAAATTGGTACACCATTTTGTATTACTGTTGATTTCGATACGATTGAAAAAGATAATTGTGTGACAATTAGAGATCGTGATACAGGAAAGCAAGAGAGAATAAACCAAGAAGATATTTTGAATTTTTTACAGAAAAAGTTAAACTAGTTTTTAATTTATGAAATATAAAAAGAAAATTTTACCAAACGGTTTACGAGTCGTTACTATTCCAATGAAAGATTCTGAGACGGCTATAGCAATGGTCTTGGTTGAAACAGGTTCAGAATATGAAGAAAAAGAAATAAACGGTCTTTCGCATTTTCTTGAACATATGTGTTTCAAAGGGACAAAAAATAGATCGGGCGAACAAATAAATTATGAATTTGCTTGTTTAGGCGCTCAAAATAACGCTTTTACAGGCGATGTTTATACTGGTTACTATGGAAAGGCGCGATACGAAAAAATAAATAATTTAATTGATATCGTTTCAGATATGTATATAAATCCACTTTTCCCGGAGAAAGATATAGAAACAGAACGCGGGGTTATTTTAGAAGAAATGAATATGTACAAAGATCTGCCGATGAGAAAGGTTCACAGTGTTTATGCCGAACTTCTTTATGGTGAACAACCGGCCGGCCGTGAAATTATAGGAACAGTCAAAAATATAAAATCATTTAAGAGAGATAATTTTGTAAAATATCATCGCAAACATTATGTGCCGCAGAAAACGGTCGTGGTCGTTGCGGGAAAAATAAACGAAACGTCTATTTATAGAGAAATAAAAAATAAATTTAGTACGATTGAAAAAGGAAAAATACATAAAAAACAAAAAACAGTAACAAAACAGAAATCGCCGGCTTTAAAAATAGAAAATAAAAAAATTGATCAAACACATATATTAGTCGGATTTCATTCTTTTGATTTGTATGACAAAAGAAATCCAATTTTAGATGTTGCCGCAACAATTTTGGGTTCAGGAATGAGTTCCAGGTTATTCAAAAAAATGAGAACAGAGATGGGGGTTTGCTATTATGTCGGAGCAAATAATAATACTTCCATTGATCATGGAGACTTTACGGTTAGAATCGGATCTGCCAATAATAGGGCAGTTGAATCTGTAAAAGTCATTCTTGATGAACTAAAAAGATTGCGTGACGAAAAAATTTCTGAAAAAGAATTAAGTAAAGCCAAAGATATTATTCTAGGAAAAATGGCCAATAATCTCGAAACTTCAGAAGATTTGGCTCAGTATTATGGCGCGCAAGAACTATGTCACGAAAAAATACTGACACCGGCTGAATATTCAAAAAAAATAAAATCTGTAAATTCCTTACAGATTCAGAAAGTTTTGAAAGAAATCATAAGGAATGAAAATCTTAATTTGGCAATTATTGGGCCGCAAAACAACAAGAAAAGTTTTTCTCAAATTCTGAAAGTCTAGAGAAAGTCATTTTCCTCGATACTGGATAATATATTAAAAACATTGTATATTATTCTTAAATGAAAGATAACGACCAATCAATAAACATGAATATTTCGACATCAACAATGTTTAGATTTATTCTCGTAATTTTATTATTTGTTTTTTTATTCACAATAAAAAGTTTGATTCTTGCGCTTCTTGCATCAATTGTTATTGCTTCGGCAATAGAACCCGGAACCAAATGGTTTGTCGCTAGAAAAATTCCCAGACCTATCGCGGTTCTAATTATTTATGTTTTTGTCATTTTGATGTTTGCGGCAATATTTTATTTCTTTGTTCCAACGTTGTTGCGTGACATAAACGACGTTTTGGTTAGTTTGCCAGACTATATTGATTCTTTTATAACTAGCGCTGGACAATTTACTGGTTTTGGAAACTTTTCAAGTGTAGACAGTTTGCTAAATAATTTAACAACTGGCCAAACTGGGAATCTAATAGATAAAATTACAAGCAGTTTGTCGGGTGCAACAGTCGGATTATTTGGTGCAGCTAGTGCTGTTTTTGGCGGTCTACTAAGTTTTCTATTAATCTTGGTTATGTCTTTTTATCTTGCCGTTCAAGAGGATGGTGTGACTAATTTTTTGAAAGTTGTTATTGCATCTAGACATGAAAAATACATTATAGATTTGTGGAAAAGATCACAAAGAAAGATAGGTTTGTGGATGCAGGGGCAACTTATGTTGGCAGTTTTGATTGGCGTTTTGACTTATCTTGGATTAAGCGTCTTGGGTATAGAGAATGCTCTATTTTTGGCCTTAATTGCCGCTATTTTTGAACTTATTCCTGTCTTCGGACCAATACTGGCTTCTATTCCAGCAATAATTTTTGCGGTTTCTCAGGGAGGAGTGACATTGGGATTATTTGTCGTCGGTTTGTATTTGATTATTCAACAATTTGAAAGTCAATTAATTCACCCTCTAGTTGTTAAAAAAATTGTCGGTATCCCTGCGCTTATTGCTATCATCGCATTGATTATCGGTGCACAGGTTGCTGGATTTATTGGAGTGATTCTTTCTGTCCCAGTAGCGGCAGCGATTATGGAATACATAAACGATATTGAAAAGAGAAAAGCGACTGAGCCAAAAGACTAATCAAATTATGTGGTGGAAAAAACCTTTTTATATAACAACAACTCTTCCATATTCTAATGCAAAACCGCATATAGGATTCGCTATGGAAATTGTTCGCGCCGATGCAGTCGCCAGATACAAAAGATTTTTAGGTTTTGATGTTTTTTTTAATACCGGCACAGACGAACACGGATTAAAGATTTATCAAAAAGCTAAAGAAGAGGGTAAAGAACCACAAGAATTTTTGGATGAAAAAGTAAAAGATTTTAAAATTTTAGAAGATAAACTTAATCTAAGTTACGATAAATTTATTAGAACAACTGACGCCGACCACATTTCATCCGCACAAAAATTTTGGCAGGTTTGTGATAAAAATGGTTTTATCTATAAAAAGAATTATCGTGGACTATATTGTGTTGGATGCGAGATGTTTATGACAGAAAAAGATTTGATTAATGGTGAATGTCCACATCATCCAGGAAAAAAACTTGTAGAAATCGAAGAAGAAAATTATTTCTTTAAATACAGCGCTTTCACAAAAAAACTTTTAGATTTGTATGAAAAAAATCCAGATTTTGTTATTCCTTCTGGACGATTAAAAGAAATTAAAAATTTTGTTGCGGGTGGGTTAGAGGATTTTAGTATCTCTAGAATAAAGGATAGAATGCCGTGGGGAATTCCTGTTCCAAATGACGATAATCACGTTATGTACGTTTGGTTTGACGCTTTGGCAAATTACATCTCAACATTAGGTTGGCCGGATAATGAAAATTTCAAAAAATATTGGGTAAAAGGAAAACCAGTTCAATATTGCGGTAAAGATAATTTACATTTCCAAGCGGCTCGTTGGCAGGCGATGCTTTTGGCCGCAAATTTGCCGACTTCAGACAAAATAATTATTGATGGTTTTATTACTAGTGGTGGTCAAAAAATGTCCAAATCTTTGGGTAATGTGATAGATCCAATGGAAATTGTTTCTGAATATGGAACTGATGCGTTGCGCTATTTTTTACTTAGAGAATTAAGTGCTTTCGAAGACAGCGATTTTACTTTGGATAAGTTTAAAGAAGCTTATAACGCAAATTTGGCAAATGGTCTGGGTAATCTAACTAGTCGAATTATGAAAATGGCCGAAGATAATTTGGACGGACCAATTTCTATAAAAGAAATTAAATTTCCAAGAGAATATAAAAAGGCTTTTGAAACATATGATCTGCAAAAAGTATGTGACATCGTTTTCAAGAAAGTTAGCGAAATGGACAAATTGATCCAAGAAAAAGAGCCATTCAAACTTGTGAAAACAGATAAAAAATCCGCAGTAAAAATAATAAAAGATTTGGTGAAGGGACTACGGGAAATTGCTTTTCTTCTTCGACCACTTTTACCAGAAACGGCTGGAAAAATATTAATTGCAACTGCTGACAATAAAAAACCAGAGAAACCGATTTTTGAAAGAAAATAAATATGGATAAAAAATATATAGATATCCACGCTCACATTAATTTTGCAGATTTTTCTGAAGATCGTGATGAGGTTGTTTCTCGCGCACAAAAAAACGGTGTTTCTATAATCAATGTCGGAACACGACACACTACCTCTATCGAAGTAACTCGTCTAACAGAAAAATATGAAAATATGTACGCGACGATTGGGGTTCATCCAATTTATTCTGATAAAGAAGAATTTAACGAAAATGCATTTTCCGAACTTCTCGAGAATAAAAAAGTGGTAGCGATAGGGGAGTGCGGATTGGATTATTATCACCTATCAGGAGATGTCGAGGCAATGAAGGAAAAACAAAAAGAAATTTTTAGAAAACAAATTGAATTGGCAATAAAATTTGATCGACCGATGATGATTCATTGCCGAGACGCTTATGGGGATATTTTAGAAATACTAAATGAGTATAAAAAAACTGCTGGAGAAACTTTACGCGGAAATATTCACTTTTTTGCTGGTACAAAGAATGAAGCCGAAAAATTTCTAAATCTTGGTTTCGACCTTTCTTTTACTGGTGTTATAACTTTTGCCCCGCAATACAAAGAATTGGTGGAGTTTGTCCCAATAGATAAAATTCATGCTGAAACTGATTGTCCGTATGTCGCTCCTGCCCCTAATCGCGGCAAAAGAAATGAACCAGTTTTTGTAATTGATGTTGTAAAGAAAATAGCCGAAATAAAGGGAATTTCTGCTGAAGCTTTGTCAAAACAGCTTATTTTGAATGCCCAAAAACTCTTTAATTTGCCATTTTAGCCCCTGTGTGATAATCTCTTATCCATGTCAGAAGAAAACAAAACAAGCGAAAATAAATTATATGAAGTTGGTTTTCATATAGTTCCTTCTGTTAACTTGGATAAAGTTGCAGACGAGGTTGAAAAAATAAAGAAAACCCTTACCAATCACAAGGCAGAAATAGTAAAAGAAACAGAGGCGAAATTGATAAATTTAGCTTATCAAATGACGAAAAAGATTTTAGATAATAATTTTAAATTTGATAAAGCTTATTTTGGTTCAATTACTTTTAATTCTACTGCTGCGAATGTTGAATTGATAAAATCTGAAATAGAAGCTAACAATAATATTTTAAGATTTCTACTTGTTAAAACTGTTGATGATCTTGAACACAGTACTAACAAAATTCCAAGAGAAAAAGGGGACAAAAATAATGCCGCAGAACCCGATGAGGTTGTAGAAGAATCTCCAGCCGAAACTACAGAAGTTTCAGAAGATGTTGCTGTAGAAACTGATGATATTGCAGATGCAACTGATGTTGACGAAGCAATAGACGAGCTTGTTAAATAAGTTAAATTCTATCTAAATTTTTTAATTGACTATATTGTGTCTTTCTGCAAAGATTGATGCATGTACGTAAATAAAGCAATAATAATTGGAAACCTTGTCAGGGATCCAGAACAAAAGTCGCTACCTTCGGGTATCGCAGTTACAAATTTTAGTGTTGCAACAAATCGTGTTTATAAGGACCGTGATGGCAATCGTCAGGAATCGACTGATTATCATAATGTTGTTGTTTTTGGACGACAGGCCGAAACAGCTGCACAATATTTGAAAAAAGGCCAAAGTGTTTTTATCGAGGGTAGAATTCAAACGCGTAGTTGGGAACAGGACGGTCAAAAAAAATACAGAACAGAGATTGTGGCAGAAAGAGTGCAATTTGGAGCAAAGTCTGGTAGTATGGCCGGTACATCGAAATCAGCATCGGTTGCCCCTGTACAAGAGGCTCCTGCTGACGATGGTAATCAGATTGAATATCCAGAGGACGAAATCAATCCAGAGGATATTCCATTTTAGTCCGTAATTTGTATTAACATTATGAAATCTTGTTTCTTCAAAGAAAATAACATCGAACATATTGATTATAAAGATACTCATGTGCTTTTAAAATTTTTAAATCCGCATGGACGAATTATCTCCAGCAAACGATCTGGCGTTTCAGCAAAAATGCAGAGAAAACTTGCTGAGGCTGTAAAGCGCGCTAGATTTATGGGATTACTTCCTTATATCAATAGGTAAGATCAAAAAACCGCCCAATGGGCGGTTTTTTGTATTCTACCTGCATGTCTAGATTATCTGATTTAAACTCTTTCTCCGTATTCACCAGTCTCTGTATTTATCCTGACGGTGTCTCCTTCGTTAATAAAAATAGGTGCATTTATTGTTAACCCTGTTTCAAGTGTTATTTGTTTGTTTGCGCCCGTTGCACTGTTACCTTTTACCGCTGGGGGAGCGGCCGTTACTTTGTATTCGACTTTTATTGGTAATTTTATACCAATGATTTGATCTTCAAAAACCAGGGCGGATATTTCCAAACCATCCTTTAGATATTTTTGTTGGTCACCAATTAGCGTCTCGTTAATTTCAAATCTATTTGGATTTTCTACATCAGAGAACCAAAATTCAGTTCTTTTTTCGCGTGGATTTAATTTCTTGAAAATAAATTTTACTTTTTTTGTATCTAATTCGGCTTCTGCAACGGAATCATTAACATGAAAAGTTTCCATTCTCATTCCGCCAGTGATCAGATTTCTTAGTTTTGTTTGATTTACGGGTTTTCTTTGTTGTTTTCTAAAGACGTGTGAACTTAATACTTCGTAAGGTTCGTCTTCTAGAATAATGTATTTTCTTTCTTTGATTTCGTTGTAGGATAACATAGTCTATTTATTTTCTTTCATTTTAATTTTAATATCTTTCAAAATACTACTGAAAATTTTTGGATTTTCTTTCAGAAAAGTTCTGGTTGAATCATATCCACGGCCAAGCTTTACTTCACCGTAGGAATAACTATTTCCGGATTTTACGATGACATTATATTTTTCACCAAGAGCAATTATTTCTCCTTCCTGAGAAATACCCTCGTTGTACATAAGGTCAAATTCAGTCATTTTGAAAGGGGCTGCGACTTTGTTTTTTACCACTTTCACACGAATTCGTCCACCCATAATTTCTTCACCTTTTTTTATTTGGGCGATTCTTCTGATATCCAATCGAACAGAAGCGTAGAATTTCAAAGCCCTTCCGCCAGTTGTAGTTTCTGGGTTTCCAAACATCACGCCAATTTGCATTCTAATTTGGTTGATAAATATAACAACGGTTTTTGATTTGGAACAAAGGCCGGCCAATTTTCTTAGTGCCTGAGACATTAATCTGGCTTGTTTACCAACGTGGTATGCCCCCATGTCGCCCTCAATCTCATCTTTTGGTGTAAGGGCGGCAACAGAATCGATAACAATGACACTGACTTTACCTGATCTAACAAGAGATTCCGTAATTTCAAGTGCTTGTTCACCGGTATCTGGTTGAGAAATCAACAATTCATCAGTTTTTACACCGATTTTTTTGGCATATTCTGGATCAAGGGCATGTTCGGCATCGACAAAGGCGCAAATTCCTCCAGCCTTTTGTGCTTGGGCGACTATGTGAAGGGTAAGTGTGGTTTTTCCAGAGGACTCTGGTCCATACACCTCTATGATTCTTCCACGTGGAATTCCGCCAATACCCAACGCATCATCCAAACCTAGTGACCCTGTTGATATCGCATCTACATCGACTTTTGTTGCTTGACCAAGCATCATGATTGATTCATCACCAAATTTTGTTTTTATCGCGCTAATCGCATCTTCTAATGATTCATTTTTTGAATCCGCCTTATCATCTTCTTTTTTTGTGTGTTTTTTAATCATAATCTCTATTATTAAAATTTGTTGATAAATTTATCTTAAATATTGTCTAAAGTAGTAGAAGTTGCGGTTTCTCCTTGATTAACTTCCTCGGTCTCAGCAATATCTTTCTCTTCTATAATAGGCGTTTGTCTTGGCCCATTATACGCCAATTGTAATGTCTTTTTTACCTCTCTGCCAAACTTATCTTGCGCAGTGATCTGAATTATATTATAGCCAGAATCTAGTAGCAAAGATTCCGAAAAAGCATCATTTTCTTCTATATAAATTTGTCTACCGTTTATTTCAATGTGGGAAATATTTACTGCTTTTCCGGAAATATTTATTAACGGTTTGTCAGATATGACGGCGCCATTTTCTGGTGAATCAATTATTATCTGCGGCCCTTTTATAAAGAGTCTTGAATTAAAAAGGGTATAACCAATTATTATCAAGAAGACGGCAATGGCGAGAAATGATTTTATTATCGATGCTGTATTGTTTCTTGCCATTGTTTATTCGTCACTGTTTTCAGAATCCTCATCGCTGGTATTTGTCCCGCCAACCAAAATGTCTCTTGGTTTTGATCCGTTTTGTGGTCCGATAACACCCTTGCTTTCCAAAATATCCATAATTTTTGCGGCCCTAGAATATCCAACCCCAAGTTTTCTTTGTAGATATGATGTCGAAGCTTTGCCTGCGGCAATAACAACTTCTTTTGCATCTTCATACAAATCATCGTCTTCTGCTTCGTCATCACCTAGGCTGTCAAAAATTTCATTTCGATTGTCAATTTTTTCAAGTTCGATTTCTTCGGTGTCGCCCTCTATGTATTCATTATTTTTTGCTAAATATTCAACGACATCTTTTACTTCATTTTCTGAAATAAATGGGGATTGAACGCGAATCGGTTTTGCCAAATCTCCACCAAGGTAAAGCATGTCTCCAGAACCAAGAAGTTTTTCCGCTCCTGGTGTATCAAGAATTGTTCGTGAATCAATCTGAGAGGCAACTTGCAAAGCAATTCTAGAAGGAATGTTCGCCTTTATTAGACCGGTAATAACATTCACGCTTGGTCTTTGTGTTGAAATGATTAAATGAATACCAACAGCACGACTCATTTGCGCCAACCTGACGATTCCTGATTCTAATTCGCGAGGATAAGCCTGCATAATATCGGCAAGCTCGTCGATTATTACAATAATATAAGGCATCTTTTCTGGTATTTCCGCGTCTCCGTCATTTCCAGCTTTTTTAATTGCGGGTTCTAAAATATTTTTATGATAAGACGCAATATCTCGCACACCACTTGATTCCAAAATATCGTATCGTCTTGCCATTTCTTTTCCAGCCCATTTCAAAGCCATGATAGTTTTCTTTGCATCTGTGATAACAGGCGTCAACAGGTGAGGGATTTTGTTGTACATTGTTAATTCAACTCTCTTTGGGTCGATCATTATAAACTTCATTAATTCTGGTGAGTTTCTATATAGTAGAGAAGTAATAATTTCGTGAATCGTGACCGATTTTCCAGAACCGGTTGCTCCAGCGACTAATAAGTGTGGCATTTTTGCCAAATCGACGAAATGTGAAATTCCAGTGACTCCTCGTCCAACAGCAAACAATAGTGGTTTTGGAGATTTTTGAAATTCTTCGTCAGTCAAAATTGATCCGAGGCCAATTGTAGTTTTAGATGAATTTGGAATTTCAATACCAACAAGAGATTTTCCAGGAATCGGCGCCTCAATTCTGATTGATTTTGCTGCAAGAGCCAAAGACAAATCATTTTGCAAAGTTAGAATTTTTGAAAGTTTTACACCTTGTGCTGGTTTTAGAGCGTAGCGAGTAACTGATGGGCCGATAGAAACTTCATCCATTTCAACTTGAATACCAAAATTAGACAAAGTTCTTTTGATAATATTTGCATTTGCTTTTATGTCGCCAACTCCAGGTTTGCCAGAATCTTTTTCCAGTAACGAAAGGGGAGGTGGGTTGTATTCTCTAAAGTGAGAAGATTTTTCAGAAAAGAAAACCAAAGAATCTTTTTTCGAAGAACTGTCCGTTTTCTTGATTTCTTTTTCCGCGATTTTTATTTCTTCATCCTCTGGTTTTTCTTTCTCTTGTTCTTCTTCGGCTTTAACAGCGAGTTTTCTCATTTTCTTTTCTTCCGCTTCTGTAATTTCTGTTTCATCATCTTCGTCATCTTCTCTATAATCTTTTCTTTCTAACCAACTTTGAATGAAAGAGAATCTTAATGAAAGATCAAAAATAATTAAAGTTCCGATTAAAAGAACCGCGACGTGCCCAATTCCAACCATCCATGGTCCGAAAAGTTTTAATAGTGGTTCGTTTATGAAGGCGCCAACAATTCCACCTTTCGAAACTAACAAATCAATCAGACCAAGACCGGCTAACATTAATAATAATCCACCAACAATTTTTGGTAATGCCAAATTATGGCTTAGAGATTTTATAAATGAAATACCAAGTGTGACTAAAATAATTGGAATCAAATAATATCCAATTCCAAATAACCAGCTCAGTATTCTGTAGGCATGATCGCCCATAAAACCGCCTTTGCCAAACGGAGACATTAATAAAAATATTGCTACTAATATAAAAACTATTGCGCTAATGCCTTCAAAAGTTTCCTTTTTTAGCGCTCCCCAAAATCCGATTTTTTCGTCGGAACGAAATTTTTTCTTTTTTCTTCCCATTTGTTGGAAATTATATCACATCAGTTCTAGTAATGATTTGTTTCAAGTAAATATAAAACCTTTTATTCGATCCAGTCCTCGACATCATTTTCGTCAATTTTCATTTGACTAAAATGAGTCTGCGGAGGATCTCAAAAAGGTTTTATGTTTACTTAAAATAAACTATCAGTAACTTGACTTTTATATTGTCTTATATAGTATGGGACAATAATGTCTTTAAGATGTAAAGGACTATTTATATAGGACAATTTTTAAGACAAATAAAGGACATATGAACGAAAATAACAAAATGGACATAACTGCCAACAATGGCTTAAAACAACTATCTGTTTTCAAGGACAATTCCTTTCATTATCTTTATGGTAAATCAGAAAAGATTGCAACGGCGCTTTATATGATCACCAATTTTATGTCTGTAAATGAACCTTTGAAGTGGCAGATACGGGAAAACTCTTTACGATTCTTGGACTCAATAATGTCCTTGAACAAAGTCTCGCTATCTGGAAGAAGTTTGGCAATGACCGAGGTCGGTGGGTATTTATTTCAAATAAAAACTCTTTTTTCTATTGCTTATAAATCAGGCTTTATCTCTGATATGAATTACAATGTGGTGCAAAAAGAACTAAATAGTCTTGTTGATTTTATTACAGAATATGATGCCGATAAACTTTCAATAGAATCCCCGATCTTTGACAAGAAATTTTTTGATGAGGCAGAGTCAAAAGGACAAATAATAGACAAAAATTTTGAAGCAAAAAAAGAAACAAAAGCCAGCACTGTTTATAAAGGACAGATAGCAAAAGAAAAAAAGCATTCAAATGATGCTATGACTGATAGAAAGAGTAAAATACTGGCTGTTATAAAGGACAAAAAGGAAGTAACGATAAAAGACATTTCAATTCTGGTTTCCGGTTGTAGCGAAAAGACATTGCAAAGAGAATTGTTGGGAATGGTGTCTCAAGGACTCATAAAAAAAGTAGGGGAGAGGCGTTGGAGCAAATATTTGATAAAATAAGCGCCGATTTGTTTGTAATATTAACGGCTGGTTTTACGGCTATATTTATGTTATATTACAGACAGTTAATTTTTTAAAACCTGTTGGTAATATTGGGTTATCCACATGGGGTAGCCATTTACAGTAAATCTTACGGGTTTATAATTAATAAGACCGGAAAGTTGAGGTATTTCTGGACGAGGTGATCATTGACAAATGAATACGTTCGTTTAGATCGCATTCTTGCAAAATGCGGTTACTGTTTATGCAGACTTTCTTTTTCTGTGCGGATGACAATCCAGACTACTTACTGAACTACTAGAAACTCAAAACATTTTGGCTCTAAAAAATAGCCCGCGCCGCCACGCGGTATTTCAGATATACGGTTGAGACAGAAACTCGTTAGGTGGGTGGCCTAACAAATCAACAATTGTTATTAAACGTTTATTAGCAAATAAAAGTTTGAAGCATTTCAAAATATTAAAAATAACGAAATGTTTCTTAACTAATTAGAATTATAAAAAAATAAATCATGAAAGGATTATTAAAAAGTTTAGCGGTTGTCGCTGTTGTAATAGCACTAGCAGTAGTTGCTGTTCCAGCTGTTGACGCTGCGTACACAAGAGATTTAACAATCGGATCAACAGGATCTGACGTTGCTGAATTGCAAGCTTTCTTGGTATCAAAAGGATTTCTAGTTATGCCAGTAGGTGTAACTCCAGGATACTTTGGTGCATTAACGCAAGCAGCTGTAGCTAGATATCAAGTAGCTAACGGTATTGTTCCACCAGCTGGATACTTTGGTCCATTGACTAGAGCTTCAGTTGCATCTATGGGAACAACAGCACCAGTTGCAGGACTTCCAGCAGGATGTTCTTCAACTTCAGGCTTTAGCCCAACAACAGGAGTAAGATGTGACTCAGGTTCATCAAGCTCAAGCTCAAGTTCATTGTCAGGAGGAGCGGGTGATATAGACGTATCTGAAAAAACTTCAGGAACAGAAACAACAGTTTCAGAAGGTTCTTCTGAAAAAGTTCTCGGTCTTGAAATAGAGGCTGATGATAACTCAGATATCGAAATTACATCTATCCGACTTATTGTTACTCCAAATTCAAATGGATCAACAAGATTGACAAGATATGCAGAAGAAATCGTTATTGAACACGAAGGAAAAGAAGTTGGTTCAATTGACGCTTCTGATTTCTCAAGAAGTGGTGCTGTCCATACAGGAACAGTATCTCTAAAGGGTGCAATCGTTGACGGTGGAGACAAAGACCGATTCGACGTTGTATTTGTAGCAAGAGATTCAATTGATTCAGATGATCAAGATAATAAAGTTAACGTAAAAGTTGACAGAATTAGATTCGTTGATGCAACTGGAGCAATTATGTCAGAAACACCTAGCCCAGCGATTGATGTAGATGTTGCTTTCGAGGATGCAAGTGAAAACGACGATCTAAGATTACAAACATCATCATCAGATCCAGCAGCAAGTACACTTGAAGTTAACGAAACTTTAAAATCAGATGAATTCCAAGTGTTCGCATTTACATTGCGCGCAGGAAGTGAATCATCAGACCTAAATGTTATAGGTATTGATGTTGATGCTGAAATTTCAAACCCATCAGCTGGTACATTAGTATTTGATTCTGAGGACTTGATTAGCGATATTTGGTTAGAAGTTGACGGACAAGTCTTTGATGACTGGTCAGCGTCTGCTAATGCTTCTACTGATATAGCTACAGGAACATCAAGAACAATAACTTACAGTTTCGAAATTGACGAAGGTGATCTAGAAATAGAAGCCGGAGATCGAGTTGAGGCTGAAGTTTATGTTGTGTTCGGAAAACAATCAAATAAATACAACACAGGTACAACCATCCAACTATCTGTTGCGAAAGCAGACATATCAGTTGAGAACGTTGACGGTGATGCTGTGACTGTAGCAGGAGCTACAACAGTAACTGGTGAAGAACACACAGTATTGGTAGAAGGTGTATTCGCTGAGTTTGTATCAAGTTCATTTACAGCTGAAAATGCAACCGACAGTATTGACGGAACAATTTCATTGGTATTTGAATTGACAGCAGTTGGCGAAGACGCAATTTTTGCTGAAGATGGCTCGGACTTCACTTACGCAGTTACAGGAGCAACTAAAACAGATGCTGTTGTAACAGTAAAGAATAAGACTGCTTCAGGTGGAAACTTCACAATCACTGAGGGTGACTCAAAACAAGTTACTCTAAGTGCTAAGTTCGCCACAACTACTGGATTCGTAAGATTGGAAATTACAGATATATTGGGAACACCAGTGAACAATATAATCACTCCAGCTTACTAATTGTAGAGTTTCTCGATAGCATAAATCGAACGTTCGGATAACGTAAAAACCACAAAAACCCGCCCAAAAGGCGGGTTTTTGTTATGTCTTTTTATTTATTTTTTAAATAAATTTTAGAATCATAAATTAAAATTGCCGTCATGAAATATATTATTTATGTTTTTGTGTTTTTTACATTTTTATTACCAGGTTTTGTATCGGCCCAGATTATTTTTAGCGAAATAATGTATAACCCACCGGGCGCCGACACCGGCAGGGAATGGATAGAGATTTTTAATTCAGGGACAGAATCTGTTGATGTCACAAATTACAAACTATTTGAAAATTCGGTTAATCACAAAATCACAGCATATTCTGGTGTAAAAATATTGGCCGGCGGTCAGTATGCAATCATTGCTGACAATCCAGAAAAATTCTTAGCAGATCATAATCTTGATATAATTATTTTTGATTCTGCTTTTTCTCTTAATAATACTGGCGAGGAATTGAAATTAATTAATTCTGCCGGAATTGTTACGGATACAGTAAATTATTCTGTAGAATTTGGTGGAAATGATACGGGTAATTCTCTGCAATTAAATAATTCTGTTTGGATTCCAGCAGTACCGACACCGGGTGCCATAAATGCGACCGAACCTGTTGATGAAAATTCTGTCGAACCTGATGAAAAATCTGACGATTCAAACACAGACGGAAACAATATAACTGATCCTGGATCTGGTTCAACGCACACCGATCAGACAGATGTAACCAATTACAAACCGACTTTGAAATTAAAGGCCTCTGCAGGTCGTGAAAGGTTTGTCAGCACGAATACAAAATTTCACCTAGAAATCGTTCATAATCAAGACAAAGATTCTGGAATCAGGGGCAGATGGTCTATGGGCGATGGTATGGAAATAAAAGGTAGAAAAATTTCGTATATATATGACAGGGCAGGTGAATATGAAATAGTGTTAAAGGCTTCATACGAAGGTGACGAGGCGATTTCACGCACGAAAATTCACATTTCTGATCCAGAGATAAAATTTTCTCTTCTGGACAGTGGAAAAGGTGTGGATTTACTGTTGAAAAATATCGGAAATAAGGAATTAAATATTGGTGATTACAGAATAGAAAATAGAAATAAAAAGTTTGTTTTTGCAACTGACACTATTTTGGGTGCCGGAAAGACACTAACCCTCAGCGAAAACACCACAGGACTTGTACATAACAGCGAAATTATGGTCTATTTCCCAAACAACGATGAATTGAAAATGTTCTGATATAATTATCAACATAATCATCATGTTCAGCGAAACGGCATTAAAATTTATATTAGTTTTTGTTCTGGTTTTAACGCTTTCTTTTTTGCTGACGTATTTGGTTGCGGGCTTATAAAAAATAATTATGTCGATGATAATTCTAGAAAAAATTTTTGGCGGACAAGCACGAGTAAAATTAATGCAATTATTTCTTTTCAATCCAGAAGAAGTTTTTGATATAGATGAAATCACCAAAAGAACAAAATTACCAAAAGACATCGCGAGCAAAGAACTTTCTTCATTAATTGAAATTGGCTTGATAAAAAGAAAATCTTTCTTTAAAATTTTTCAACTAAAATCAGGACAAAAGAAAAAGAGGGTAACTGGTTTTGTTTTTAACAAAGATTTCATTTTTCTAAATCACCTAAAAAACTTCCTAATAAACACAGTCCCATTACAGAAAAATAATTTAGTAAAGAGATTAGGGAGAGTCTGCAATCCAAAATTACTTTTGGTTTCTGGAATATTTTTACAAGTTGAAGAAAGCCGAATTGATTTATTAATCGTCGCTGACAATGTAAAAGAGGGGGTTATCAAAACTGTAATTAATCAATTTGAATCAGAAATAGGCAGAGAAATCCGCTACACAGTCTTTAATTCAGAAGATTTTAAATATCGCGTCGGGCTTCACGACCATTTAATTCGTGACATTTTTGATCTACCACATCAAATGTTAATCAACAAATTAGGCTTATAACACGATCCATAACGTGATATAATTGTGACTGGGACGCTTTACGTGTCACCAGTTATTAATAACTTATTTTATTAAATTATGAACGATGTTAATTCTGTTAACGCGCTAGCCGATGCATTAAGGCTTTCTTTCGTTAATGTTTGGGGTGGTGTTGTGGGAATTTTGCCACAAATAATCATCGCAATCGTTATTGTTATTATCGGTTGGTTGGTTGGAGCTGCTTTATCAAAAGTTATTTGCCAAATTATAAAGGCATCTAAATTGGACAAAGCACTAAGTTCAGCTGGACTTGGTGATTTGCTACAAAAAGCAGGATTTCAACTAAATTCAGGAAAATTTCTTGGTGAACTTGTAAAATGGTTTGCTATTGTTGTTTTCTTGATCGCTGCTTTCAACGTTTTGGGATTGTCAGACGTCAACGCTTTCTTGACTGACACTGTTGTTAATTACATTCCACAAGTAATTGCGGCTGTATTAATTGTGTTAGTTGCGATCGTTGTCGCTGATGTTCTAAAGAAAACTGTTGTTGCAACTGCAAAAGCAGCTGACTTAAAAGCAGCAAATTTCCTTGGCACACTTACAAAGTGGGCGATTTGGATTGTTGCTATTACAACAGCGATAGTCAAAGTTGGAATTCTTGAAAATGCCGTTATTGGTATGTTCTTGATGCCAGTTTTGTGGGGTTTTGCATTAGCTGTCGGACTTTCATTTGGTCTTGGCGGAAAAGATGCAGCTTCTAGACTTATCGAAAGAATAGGCCAAGAAGTATCAGAAAAAGACTAGTTCTTAGGTACTTTTCTGAGTCAAAAAGTCGCCATTTTTACCGGGCGATTTTTTGTTTTCACAGCTTTTCCCCAAAAGCTAAAAAAACATTTGACTTAGTTTTTAATGGGTGTATAATCGCACTTACTAAATATGAGTAGAAATTTAAATTTGAAACGGCCAGTTTAAAACGTTACTTTGACGCGTACGGAACTGGCCGCTTCAGACGAAGCGGTCTTTCTTTATCGAGGGCTCGTAGTTAAAAAAATAACTAAAAGCACTGGGTACGGAATGAAAGAAAATCGGGATGATTGTTTTTTGAAAATTAAATATTGTAAATACAATCAGGAAATTGTATTTTCACAAAAATAAGTAAGTAGATAATATAAAGTTAAGTGGTTTTTAGATTTCCTAATGGGAATCTAAGGGCGTATGGTGGATGCCTTGGCTAAAAGAAGCGATGAAGGACGTAGCATAGCTGCGATAAGCTCCGGGGAAGTGTATAGCAACTTTTGATCCGGAGATCTCCGAATGGGGAAACCCACTGCATTATGTGCAGTACTTTCTGGCTTGACCAGAAAGAGTAAACCTAGGGAAGTGAATCATCTCAGTACCTAGAGGAAAAGAAAACAAGCTCTGCGTTAGCAGAGAAATATTTCCTTAGTAGCGGCGAGCGAAAAGGAAGGAGCCCAAACCTATTACAAAAAGCCATCCTTTATTGGATGGTGGGTAATGGGGGTTGTAAGACTGTAATGTCGTGCTTGCACGAGAAGAGTTAAAAAATAATTTGTTAACCGAAATTTCTGGAAAGAAATACTATAGAGGGTGATAGTCCCGTAGGTGAAAACAAATTGTCTCTTTTGTTACAGCTCTTGAGTATCTCGAGACACGAATAGCTCGGGTGAAGCTACCGGAACTAACCGGTAAGGCTAAATATTCTTTTAGACCGATAGTGAACTAGTACCGTGAGGGAAAGGTGAAAAGTAGCCCGTTTAGGGCGGTGAAATAGACCTGAAACCATATGTCTACAAGGAATCGAAGAGGTATTTATACCTCGACGGTGTGCCTATTGAAGAATGAGCCAACGAGTTGATGCGTTTTGCAAGCTAAATCTGTAGGGATGAAGCTTTAGGGAAACCGAGTGTGAATAGCGCGAACAAATGTAGAACGTATCAGACCCGAAACCAAGTGATCTACCCATGAGCAGGGTGAATCTTGTAGAAATACAAGAGGAGGCCCGAACCGGTGCGTTGTTCAACTCGCTCGGATGACTTGTGGGTCGTAGTGAAAAGCTAATCGAACTTGGAAATAGCTGGTTCTCTCCGAAATATATTTAGGTATAGCGTCAAGTGTTCCTCTAGGGGGTAGAGCACTGGAAGGTTAGAATAGGGAGAAATCTCATCTCGCCTACCAAACTCCGAATACCTAGAGTTATAGCTTGGCAGTAAGACTACGGGCGCTAAGGTTCGTCGGTCAAAAGGAAAACAGTCCAGATCTGAAGTTAAGGTCCCAAAATTTATGCTAAGTGCGCTTAAGGAGGTGAGATTTCTTTTACAACGAGGATGTTGGCTTAGAAGCAGCCATCATTTAAAGATAGCGTAACAGCTCACTCGTCAAGAGATCTTGCGCCGAAGATGATCGGGGCTAAGCATAGTACCGAAGCTCAGGGCTTGTGTTTTCTTCGGAAAATTTCAAGCGGTAGGAGAGTATTCATATCTTGCGTTGAAGCCAAAGGGGTGACCCATGGTGGAGCGTTATGAAGTAAGAATGTTGGCACGAGTAACCACAATGCGGGTGAGAACCCCGCACGCCGAAAAACTAAGGTTTCCTTTGCAATGACAATCAGCGAAGGGTTAGTCGGTCCTAAGGGGATGACGAAAGTCGTACTTGATGGACATATGGTTAATATTCCATAACTTGTTTTTGGTGCGATGGAGTGACGGAGTTTATTATATTTTGCCCATTATTGGATTTGGGTCAAAATCGAGAGGTCGTTTTCTAGGAAAATCCGGAAGACACAAGACCGATTCGATGTTGGAATCTTGCGGTTCGCCAAGAGAGACAAAATAAAAAAGGCTTCCCAGAAAAACTTCTAAGCATAACCAAAAACAAACCGTACCGTAAACCGACACAGGTAGTTTGGTCGAGAAGACTAAGGCGAACGAGTGAGAGGTCCTCAAGGAACTCGGCAAAAAAGCGGCCGTAAGTTTGCGATAAGGCCTGCCCCATATTAATTTATGGGGCCGCAGCTAAAGAATCCCTGGCAACTGTTTACCAAAAACACAGCTCTCTGCGAAGTCGTAAGATGATGTATAGAGGGTGACACCTGACCAATGCCGGAAGGTCAAATATCGGCGGTTCCAAACATTTTGTGCGCGAAAATTCGTACATAAAATGTTTGGTGCTGACTGATATAAGCCCCGGTGAATGTCGGCCGTAACTATAACGGTCCTAAGGTAGCGAAATTCC
>CAYWTD010000003.1:0-21877 GCA_964461185.1 uncultured Candidatus Saccharibacteria bacterium
TCTTTGAGAATATACTTGGCGAAGTTTCGTATATCAGTATCCTGATTGTTTTTAATCTTTTCTGTTGCTCCAAGCACTGATCTCTGGAAGATATTAAATCTCGCAATTTCATCTTCCAGTTTTTGTCTCATTCCTAATTCGTTAATATTGACCTTGTCTAATATTTTTAATAATTCGGTTATTAAATCTTCCTCGCGAATATATTTGTTTTTGCAGTTTCTATCTCTCGCTCTGCTACATGAGTAGTAGATATATTTTGCGTGTGTTCCATCTTTGAGTTGTTTCCATTTTTCTTCGGCGGATATTCCGCTTCCGCAGTATCCGCAGGTAAATAGTTTAGTAAAGGCAAATTCTTTATTTTCTCTTTGTATATTATCTCTTTTTAGTTGAGCCTGAGCTTTTTCAAATAGTTCTTGGGTTATTATCGGCACGTGTTTACCTTGATACCAATTACCGCTACCTTTTGGTGATTCAAAGGTTCCGTAGTAGAAGTGATTATCTAGGATTCTATATATTCCACTTAATGTTAATGGTTTATTACCTCGTGTATAGAAATTCAATTCATGGCGAAGCCAGTTATATAACTTTCTGCCCGAGTAATGTTCGTATGCCACCTTTTCAAACATCTTCTTAATCGCTGGCGCGCGTTGTGGATCAATAATTACCTGACACTTTTTATCCATCAGATTTTGATTGAGATATCCGAGTGGCGCTACACCCGGCCACAATCCCATCTCCACTCTTGTTCGCAGTCCACGCTTTACGTTTATTCCTCGATTGTCGTTTTCCAGTTTTGCCTGACTCCCCAAAATCATCAGGAGGAACTTCTCATTTGGATTGTTTGAAAATGTCTGACCGAATGTTCGTATCTGTAAAAGTTTTCCTCCGTCCATTAAATCCACAATCTTTCCGAGGTCACCGGCATTTCTTGATATTCGATCTGGTGCCCATGTCTTTCAGGTCATTCTCAATCATTTTATGATGATCCATAACTACCGTCCTTATTTATATTTTGTACAAGTATCCTGGTTAAAATATAACATAACTCTTTAACTTAGCATCAGATAATTGCAAAGGAGCTGTGATTATCCAAGCACCTGAAATAAATCTTCTTCTGAATCTAAAGTTATTTCCGAATTATACTGAAGTGTAATAATAGGATCTGTGTGTCCGACATTAACATTAGCCAGGACCGGATAGTTTTTATTGTTCGTATATTTAAAAATTATTTTTTCTAATTCGAGATTTTCTTCTGCGGAATAATGAAATGGTCTACCAACGATTAGGCCCGCAATTTTATCAAATACACCTAGATTATCTAAATCTGCCAAATATGAATCAAGAGAACTAATAGACAGCCCCTTTCCAAATTGTTCTCCTTCCGGTATATCAATAAAAAATATCGATCCTTCGAAATCGTTCCAATATTCTGTCCCAGCCAAATGATTAATTGACGGGACACATCCGCCACGCAAAAAGCCAACCGCTTTACCACTCTTAAGCCACTTGTGCCCCGTGTTTTTTTCTAATTTTCTTTCCCTTTTTATGTCTTCTTTTTCAAACCAATTCAAAAGTTCCTCGGTCCATTCTCTTGAAGGCTTAATTAAAACGCTGTCCCTGTCTTCTAATAAAACCTTACTAAAATATTCCCACGTATAATCAAACACTTTTGGATTTTCGCCGAATTGTGTCATAACACATGGCCCATAATATGTGACCAGGCCTGTTTTTGAAAAAATTGCATGATGTAAAACGGTAATATCAGAATATCCAACAAATATTTTAGGATTACTTCGAATTAAATCATAATCCAAATACTTAATAAGTTGATTACAATGATTTCCGCCTATAGTACAAATAATCGCCTTAACCGTTTTATCTCGAAACATCTCATTTATGTCATTTACTCTATTTTCGATTGATGATGAAACATAACCATTGTTTTCTAATGCATGATCAGCGATTTTTACTCGATAACCCGATTCTTCAAAAAACTTCTTTGCAGATTCTATCCTGTGCATTGCAAAAGGTGCAAGACCGGCCGACGGACTAACAAAAGCTATGGTATCCCCCTTCTCTAATTTCTTAGGAATAATTATTTTATTCATACATAACAATATATCTTATTTTTTAGCTACAGTAAAAATATTCATACCCCTATTTACAACCTCTGGTATCGAATTAAAAGACATTTCTATTTCTAAAACTTTATTATAAAAATCTTTATTTTCTAGATTTTCAGATATTTTGCTTTTTAAAGTATTAGTAGGGTCCCAATCTTCTGGGCCAGGCCTGACGAACACGGGAACACCATAACTATCTTCAATACTAAATCCGTTATTCTTCAACAAATTACTCATTGTCTCTTGTGAAAAAATATTTAATTTTGGAACGTGATCCCCCCATTTAACTTTTTCCTCGGAAATCATTGTTGATAGTTCATTTAAAGAAGCTCCGGAATTATTTATTTTTGAATCAAGAGCATTGTAATATCCATGGCCCATAATCATTAATTTGCCACCCTTTTTGAGTACTCTATATAACTCTTTCACAGCTTTTTCTTTTTCAGAAATAAAACTTATGGGACTATAAATACTAATGATATTATCAACTGATTCACTAGATATTTGTTTCATGTCCACGAGATCCCCGTTGATAACCTCTACTCTATCTTGAATACCACTTTCTAAAATATTTTTATTTGCAACTTTTAACATATCTTCAGACAGGTCATATAATATAAAATTAGACTCAAATATTTTACTTAAGTTACAAATCCATCGCCCTGTTCCACCACCCGCATCCAAAATCACTTGTTCAGATGAAGAACTCATCGGGATATGTTTTTTTATAATCTCTGTAATTAAATCATCAGATAATTTCCAAAATCCATGGTTCTTTGCCGAATCAACATTTTTAGAATAAGGTTTAAAAAAATCGTCAAATTCTTTTTTATTCATATTTTTATTTTATGGTTTTGGTAAATAATGACTACGAGGAATATGGGTAGACTCCCAAATGTATGGGAGTTTTAATAACCAATGTACAAACCTTTGCCAACCCAAGCCAAACCCGGCGGTATTTTTGTACCCTTGAATATTTCTGGATTGTAAGTAAGGCCCGTAATCCTCTGCCGGTAAATTAAACACTTTGGCCTTTTTAAGAAGTTCGTCTTTATCACTAATTCTAGCCCCACCTCCAATGGTTTCACGGTATCCCATTAAAATAATATCTGCGTTGTGGGCGAGCGAAATACCGTCTTCATTCTTTTTAATTGAATTGTGATAAAAAGGTATCTCCAATATAGGAAATTCAGTAACAATGGCGTGTTTACCAAGAATCTCTGTCAATTTTATCTCTTCCCATGCGCCAAAATTTTTCATAGAAAACTCGTGATATTTTTCATCTTTTGTATTGTCAAATAACAAACCAAGAGCTTCTTTTAGAGATAAAGTGTAAAACTGTTGTTCATCAAATGAATTGGGTAAATCTTCTATTTCCTTATCTGACAAGAAGAAATTTAGATCACTCTTATTATTATTAATTAAATAATTAGTGATGTATTTCATCAGCCCTGTTGCTATTTTTATATTTTCTTCAAAAGAAACCTTGCCCTCAAATTCGACATGTTGAAATTCAGATAAATGACTGTAATCAGCTGGTTCTTTTCTAAAAGAATTATAAACAGAAAAAACTCGGTCAACTTTATCTATTAGTAGTCTTAGCTCCAAATAAAATTGAGAACTCTCAGATAAAAATACTTTTTTCCCATTACCAAACCACGACAATTCAACTGGTAAGGTGTCCGTTGTATAGTTCAATTTCTGTCCTGCATACACTTCTCCAGGGGAGGAAATCATTAGAGTCGTTAATGGTAAATTACACCATTCAGTATTATTTTTTTTAAAATATTCCACTGTCGCAAAAAAGATGGCATTATCGATTTTATGAAGATGAAAGAATTTCTTGTCACAAGAAATGTCTTTTACTCTATTAACAGACATAGCCTCAGGAAACACCTTGTCCTCAATATTCTCAACAGGAGAATAGATATTGTTACCGTTATAATTAATTACTTTTTTACCGTCAACTATTTTGGTTGAATATGGTGAATGCATATAAAACGTATTTTAACAGAAAATAAAAAAACCTGTACTCTTTCGAATACAGGTTTTATCCGATAAACTTCTTGCAAAAGAGTTCCGAACCAAAACCACTGGTTAACAAATTTTCGTGCCTATTTGTCAACAATTTCTTGGTCCAAAAACTGCTTCCGCCATCAATCAATGGATAAGTCACGCCTTGTTGATTTTCTCCAGAAACCTTAAAACAAATTCCTGAATAATAACCAATACCAGCATGCCGGCCGAGATCAAAATTGAATATAACTTGTGGAAATTTTTTTCGTAAGACACTTATGATGTCCTGCTCAAAATGCCACAAATACTCCATTTCCATTCTCAACCCGTTGATATTCCAAAAATCCAAATCCCTATTAATATGCTCAACAATATCTGGCATACCAATATCGAAATGTTTAAATGGAATAAAATTTGGCGTTTGGGTGTTTCTTGAGACTACAACCCTATCAACCATTCCACGTCCAATCAACTTTTCCATAATTTCAATATGTGATATGGATACAGTTATCCTTTTCACTGATGAAGAATCAGATCCGTTTGTGAGAAACCTAAGCCAGTAAGCTATCTGCTCACTCACAGACCTAAACATGAACTCGCGACTGCCTGTATCTTGGCCGGCTGTAGCCATAGCAAAAGCCTTAAAATGTGCCGTGAAGCCAGGGATTTTGCTAAAGTCTTGCAGCCTGAGTACTCTATGAGCTGACGCGAGTGAAACACATTGATTACGTGTTTCAACGTTCTTCATCATTTTTTCTCTGCGTTTGGCACATTCGAGAGCTAATGCTGTAGTCGGATCTCCAACCACCTCAACCGCACGGATTGTAGCAAGCACAGTTTTCTGACTTACATTAGTTAGAACACTATTTGACCCCAAAGTAGACACTGGAGACAAATCCACAGGAACATAGTGTTTCGGCAGAAGTCTAAACAACTCTCCCTCAACACGATTCAAGACAACAGTATTGACGTCAGATATTTCAGACAATCTGTTGTCTTTATACATAGCCAGTAATCTTGATGGATTTATTTTTTCAACAATCACCTTAAATAAACCAATCAAAAATGATTGAATCCTTGTAAGTTTCATGCCCTTTAGAACATTAAACACCCGGTCTTCATCTTGTGTCCTTGGTGGACACTCTACTGTATTTTTCATAGCGAGTCCTCCTTTTTTTGTATTTTAATTTTAAAACGTGCTGGATTTTCTGTCATAACAGTACTATTAATATACAAGAATGTCAATATAATTAATCTCTGCATTTAGATCCTGCTGTTCATTAAAAACCTCCGTCGTGTAGCATTTGTAGCATTTTATTACCACGACCCACACTCTTAATTTCAACTCCAGAAATTATGCTAAAATACCCTTACACTGATTGTGCCCACAGGTACTTAACTCACGTGTCCCGCCATTACAAACTAATCAAAAAAACATGAAAGGATTTTCATCAAACATAGAAAAAGATACTTTAGAAAATAATAATTTTAGAAAAGTTTTATACACGGGCAAAAACAGCCAATTAGTTTTAATGAATTTAAAACCAAAGGAAGAAATTGGAATGGAAATACACACAGAAAATGATCAGTTTTTCCGATTTGAAAAAGGACAAGGTCAATGCATTATAGACGACAATGTTTATGATCTAGAAGACGGAAGTGCAATCGTTGTCCCTGCCGGAGCAAAACACAATATACTAAACACTTCTGATACAGAAGATTTAAAACTTTACACGATTTACTCTCCCGCGCACCATAAAGACGGAATTGTCAGAGCGACAAAAGCCGAGGCCGAAGCCAATGAAGCTGATTTTGACGGTCAAACTACTGAATAGAATAAAGCAAAAATGTTAATATTTAAGTATGAATTTATCGGATAAAGTTCTGGACACTTTTCGACTTCTTACGCCACAGAAAAAGGCGTTAGAAAAATTACAAATTGAAACTGTTGAAGATATTCTTTATCACTTTCCAAACAGATACGGAGAAAACTTTGAGCAAGTTAAAATAGAAAATCTATCACCTGGGAAAAAAGTTACAATTTATGGTGAAATAAGATCACTTGATACAGGAAAAACTTTTCGAGGGCGACTCCCTATCGCTAGGGCTACAATTTCTGATGAAACAGGATCAGCAAAATTAATCTGGTTTAGTCAGCCATATATTGCCAAAATGTTTCATGAAGGAGAATTAGTTAGAGTCGAAGGAACTGTCGGAAATAAAAAAACTGGAAACTATTATTCAATTCCTAATCCACAAATTGAACGCGTAACAAATATTCCAGATTCATCTAGTGGTTCACTTTTCTCTAATGATTCAAAATTTGAGGATAATTCCGTAACTCTCCATCCAATTTATTCAGAATCACGCGGAATTACTTCTAATTGGTTTTTTCATACAATTCAAAAAATTCTGAAATCTGGAATTTTAGAAGATATTATTGACCCCGTTCCAGAAGAAATATTAAAAAAATACAATCTTCCCTCTTTAAAAACTTCACTGGTTTGGATTCATAATCCCAAAAAAGAATCTGACGCAATTTCCGCAAGAAAAAGATTTGCTTTCGAAGAAATTTTTTACATTCAAATACAAAAACAAAAACAACGCGCAGAAATTCACAAAACAAAATCACACAAGATTACGACAGAAATAAAAGATGTAAAAAAATTCACAGACAAATATCCATTTGCTTTAACAGAAGCACAACAAACTGCAATTGAAACTATTTTGAGTGATATAAAGAAAGATTATCCGATGTCACGATTACTTGAAGGAGATGTCGGTTCAGGAAAAACTGCCGTTGCTGCTGCCGCCGTCTACGCCGTGACAAACTGCACCCCTTGTGGTCGCCAAAGCGGCAGGTTGCAAACTGCCTATATGGTTCCGACAGAAATATTAGCCAGACAACATTTTGAAAACTTTATTAAATATTTTACAGGCAGCGGAATACAAATCGGTTTGATCACCGGTTCTGGTTGTTATAAATTTCCTTCAAAGATTAATCCGCGCGAAGCAACAAAAATTTCACGATCACAATTAACAAAATGGGTTGAAAACGGAGAAATTCCAATTGTCGTTGGAACTCATGCTCTAATTCAAAAAAGTATAAAATTCAAGCATTTGGGTTTGGTGATAATAGACGAACAACATCGTTTTGGAACCGAACAAAGAAGAAAATTAGCTCAGAAAGACGGAACGATTCCTCATTTATTATCAATGACGGCGACACCAATTCCCCGCACTCTGTCTCTAACTGTATATGGTGATTTGGATTTAACTTTACTTGATCAAATGCCTGTAGGAAGAAAACCTGTGATAACAGAAATTGTTTTGTTAGACGAAAGACAAAATGTTTACGAAAAAATCAAAAAAGAAATTAGCGCTGGCAGACAAGCTTTTATAATTTGTCCAAGAATTGATGAACCTGATGAAACAAAAATCGGTGCACTTTATGCAAAATCGGTAAAAGCAGAAGCAAAACGTCTGCGTGAAGAAATTTTTCCAAATTTGGAAATTGGTGAAATTCACAGCAAAATGAAACCGACAGAAAAAGAAAATATTATGCACGCTTTCGAAAATGGTGAAATAGATATTCTTGTTTCAACTTCTGTTATTGAGGTCGGTGTAAATATTCCAAACGCTACAATTATTGTTATTGAAGGTGCGGAAAGATTTGGTCTCGCACAACTACATCAATTACGCGGTCGTGTTTTGCGTAGTAATTATCAATCGTTCTGTTTTATATTTACTGATTCAAAAACTGAAAATTCTATAAAAAGATTGAGAGCCATAAAAACAGCAAAAAATGGTTTTGAATTAGCCGAATTGGATTTGCAAATTCGTGGTGCTGGAGAATTGGTCGGCGCAAAGCAATGGGGTATATCGGATATCGGAATGGAAGCCATAAAAAATATAAAAATGGTTGAAGCCGCACAATTAGAAGCCAAAGAACTAATAAAGAAAGATCAAAAACTGGAAAACTTCCCTCTTTTGGCCGACGAAATTAATGCCAGGGGTCACGTTCATTTTGAATAAAGTTCAAATTGAAATCATGCTATTTTACTGATAGGATACACAGTATTAATACTAATTTAATTAAAATGACTTTTGAAAATAAACCACAGATTCCACAAGAAGAATTACCAAATGATATACCTGAAGATGTTGATGGTGTAGAAGAAGCCGTGAGTGTCGATTTGGAAATGAGCGAAGAAGAAAAAAAGCTAAATGAAAGACCAACCACAGGTTACGGGGCTTTACTTGACCCTTTTGAAGGTGTTGAGGCCAGAAATATGATCAGATCAAATCCGCGCCTAAATGAATACTATGAAAAAGGTAGAAAGACTTTAACTGGCGGTAAAAGCGGATACACAATAAATAGAGGGCAGTTGATAAACCAACTAGAAATAGAACTGGCTAGCAGCCCTGTTGGAGAATTTGAGGCTCAGGACGAGTTGAGAAAAATAATCAGGAGCGTTATCGCAAAGTCAGAAAATCAAAGAGTTTCCAGCGATATAAATTAGTCATAAATTATTTTAACTTTACACCTGCGATTCAAAATACTAGAATCAGCTGGTGGGTTTTGCACCAATAGCTCAGTTGGTAGAGCGCCGAGCTTATACCTCGGTGGTCCTAGGTTCGAGTCCTAGTTGGTGCACCAAATAGAGATAGCACGAGAAGGCAATTTTTTTGAAAAATAAAATTATAAGTTTGAGTTAAAAAAAATTGACCCCTGGTTTGCCGAAGCAAAACCAAGGGTCAAAGAATCAAAGTGACAAAGGGTAGAGAAACCAGAGGTTCCTAGACCCAAAGCACTATGAATTGCGAGAGAACACCCGGTCGCCAGCGTCCCAACCGTCCGGACGCCCGACCGAGCGGGCGCGCACGAGCCAGCCATCAGCGAACCAGCGCACGTCCACAGCCCGCAAGACACCGGCGGTGTCCCTGACATAGAAGATGTTTGTATAACCGCTGGTCAGCAGAGCACCTTCTTGTCCTTTCGACTGTTTCTCGAGCAGGGCGTGCACTTCGGATAGTGTGGTTTCGGCTTTCGCTTCACCACCCAATTCCTCGATGATCGGGCCATCAACAGAAGCTTTGGTAAGCTTCGCATAACAGAGCTCTTGTTCGCCGACAGGATCTTCGATCTTGCCGTTTCCGGAAAGGAACCATTCCTTGAAGTTGTCGCTGAGGTAGTAGAACTTGATCTTGCCCGGATTGTCGGAGAGGTATTTCCCCAAGATGAACTTCTTGGAAATATTGACCTTCACCGTACCCACGAGCTCGAGCAGTTTCTTCACTTTGCGAACGAGTTCGTACTCGCCACGCAGGAAAGCATCGACGCCTTCCTCGCCACCGAGTTTATTCCAGACCGCTTCGATGCGACCAAGAAAACTATACTTTGCCATTGTCTGTCCTCCACTTAGGCTTTTAGCCTTTGGTTAAATTCATATCTTTTAGATATGAACACTGGACCACATTAGTCACAGCTTCAAACAGCCAATGTTTAGCTACTTAAAGCTGTGACTAAATCTCACAATTCGTTTTCAAAGAGCCTTTATTACCTATTCGTATTATACCAAATATATGTGAAAAGTCAATCTTTAGGATTATCTATAATATCCTTGATTTTTTTGGTTATTTTATAGGCATTTCCATATTGCAAAAGTCCAAAATACGATTGCACAATGTCATTATTATCCCCAAATTGTTTGATTCTCTGAATTGCTCGACGTTTTGTTGTTGTTCGCAAGACGCTATGGTTTGGAAAATGAACCCACCCAAGAAAATCTATTCCTGATGAAAAGGTTTTTATTGATACTTTATTCGGATGCAAATTCAATTTCAAAACATCCCCCAGAAACTTTCTTATCTCACTAAGAATCTTTTCAAGGTATTCCCTATTTTCAGACAAAATCACAAAATCATCAGCATAACGAACATAATATTTAATCTTCAAAACATGTTTGATGAATTGATCAAATTCATTCATATAAACATTAACTAGTAATTGTGAGGTTAGATTTCCAAGTGGTAATCCTTTGCCAGGTTTTGTCTCAAAACTTGAAACAACATTATTAATTAACCAAACGATGTCTGGATCAGAAATATGTTTGTTAACTATATTAAATAATGTTTGCTGATCTATTGATGCAAAGAATTTCTGAATATCGCATTTTAATACCCAACAAGTCCTTGTATTATTTTTTGAAACATTTCTAAAAAATAAATTTAAACGATTCATTGCTTTGTGAGTTCCTTTGTATTCGCGACTTGAATAACAATCAAAAATAAATTTCTTATCAAAATACGGATAAATAATAGAACAAATTGCGTGATGAAGGAGACGATCTCTGACACTAGCTTTGTGAATATTTCTTGGTTTTGGATCGGTAATATCAAAAGCGACATAATTACTGTGATTATAAGTTTTATGTTTAAGCTCGGAATTTAACAAAGAAATGTTACTAGACAAATTCAAGGAAAATTCTGCGACATCTCGTTTATGTCTTTTTCCATTAACAAATTCACACCAAGCTTTAAACAAATTTTCAAAAGATATGATATCGTTATATTTCATATGACAAAAAATACCCCCCCCCCCCCCCCGCGAATTCCACAAATAATTACCCTTCTCAAAAGTACTTATATTCTCTGGATTTCAATACATAAAAACCTTCCAAAAGTCGAACGATATAATTTGGGTCAAAAAATTGACGAATTGTTTTTATCAATGTTAGAGGAAACATTTAAATTAAGTTATGCTCCGTTAACAGAAAAAGTCGGCTATATCAATAAAGCCATTTCCAAACTGGACGCAATAAAATTCTTTTCTCAAATAGCTTGGGAAGGAAAATTAATTGCAACCAACAAATATGCTGAATTATCAAAATTTCTAGAAGAAATTGGTAGACAATTTGGTGGATGGAAAAAAGGATTGTTAATAAAAACTCTCACCAATAGTGATGAGAGAAAATGACAATTTCGAGAGAACACCTGGTTGCCAGCGTTCCAATCGTTCGGATTCTCGACCGAGTTGGCGTTCACGTTCCAGCCATCATCGTTCCAGTTCACGTTCACAGCCCGCAAGACACCGCTCGTTCTCGTATACACAACCATCAGTACCACCATCAACTAAACCATAATTGACTGTATTTTACGTGAGACCTCAAAGTCTTCGAGTTGTGCATACCAATTCTTATTTTTTTAAGAGAAGTGTTTAATACTCTTTTATAAGGCGTACCCGATAAAACACTGATCCAAACACATTCTGAGATCGTGACACAAAAGCCGTAGCCGTTATGTATCACACGATTTCAAAGGATATTATACACAAAAATTTTTTTATTTAAATAAAAAAATTGACCCCTGATCTGCCGAAGCAAACCAAGGGTCAAAGTGTCAGAGTGACAAAGGGTCAGAAACCAGAGGTTCCTAGACTCAAAGCACTATGAATTGCGAGAGAACACCCGGTCGCCAGCGCCCCAACCGAACGGATCCCCGACCGAGTCGGCGCTCACGCCCCAGCCAGCACCGCGCCAGTACACGTCCACAGCCCGCAAGACACCGGAGGTGTCCCGAACATAAAAGATATTCCACCAACCATCGTTGAGTAGCGCACCTTTCTGTCCGTTCGGTTGCATCTGCATGAGTCCGTAGACTTCAGCTAGAGTGGTTTCAGCTTTCGCTTCGCCACCCAATTCGTTGACGATCGGACCATCGACCGAATTCTGACTGAGTCTGCGATAGCTGAGTTCCACCTCCACCTGGGGATGCGGACCCGTGACCATCTCGATCTTGCCCTTACCCGACAGGAACCAGTCGCGGAGGTTATCGCCAAGATATGAGATCTTGACCTCTGCATTGCGATTCGCGTTCAGGACGAACTTGTCTTTGGCCACGAACTTACCAGTCGTCAACATGACTTTCGTCGTACCGACGAGCTCAAGAATCTTCGTGACAACCGCAGTCGCAGTGCCGCGAAGAATTCCGAGCGCCTGACGGATTACATCCGTGTTCTGCGCCATGAGGTTCATTTCGTCAGGTGTACCACCCGCATCAGCGAATCCGCCGACAAACTTGGCAGCAAGACCCGCGCTGAATTCATTCCTATTACTCATCTTTATCTCCTTGGTGACTATCCCGCAGGATTTCGTCACCTATTTTTAATGCTGTTGGCCAACATGACCTTTTCGACTTTGCCTTTTTGGTTTAGTCACAGCTTCAAACAGCCAATTTTTAGCTACTTAAAGCTGTGACTAACTCTCGTAATTCGTTGTAAAAGATCTTAACTTACCTATGCGTATTATATCAAATATACAGATTTTGTCAATGTGGGCGTAATATAAAAAATCTCTACAATTTTCGCCAAAATAGCGATCTCTCGAGAAGGTTAAAATCAGGTTAATAGAATTAACTAAACGGACCTTGCCACACAATATGGCCAGGGGCTCTTGCACGAGTTGGTGCACCAAATACATAATCACGCCTTTTGGTGTTTTGACATACTATAATAAATATGTATAATTTGTGTCTGAAAAAGTACAAAACATAACACATAAAGGAGGGTTACGATGGATAATGGTCCGTTAGTTGATGGTCAGGCAGTGATCAGTGAAAGTGTTGCTCGTTATGCGATTGAAAATAACAGAGCAGACTTCCTGATCAGAAAAATATTGTCTGGTCTTTGTCGCGGTCTCAGTGCGAGAACCGCCCATATTCTCATCGGCATGGGGTTATACAACATCGTTCAGGAACACAGACAGTGTTTCGACATAACTACGCTTTCCACCACAACCTAGACATTTGGTGGAAACAAAAAGACGGCTGATCAGTCGTCTTTTTTATTTAACAAAATATTTCTATAACTTTAATTTAAATTTAGACTTTCTTTATCTATTCGTGTATCACGAACTGTAATTCCAAAAGTCGTTAGCAACTTTTCATACTCTTCCCTTTCCAGAGTTTCAACCTCTAATAATTTATTTGCAAGAGCATCCAAAACCTTTCGGTTCTCAGATAATAATTTTTCAGATTTTTGTTTTGCCTCTATTAACATTCTAGAAACTTCATTATCAATTTCGTCACCGAATTTATCAGAATAATCTTTGTCAGTTATTCCGTGACCAAGATGATTTCTACCGCCATAACTTTCAAGTGCTATTGGACCAAATTTTTCAGACATACCAAATCTTGTCACCATATCTCGTGCAAGAGAGGTCGCAACCTGTAAATCATTTGATGGGCCAGTTGTAATATCACCAAAAATCATTTGTTCAGTAACATAACCACCCAAAGTCATTGCCAAATCATCCAAAAATTCTTTTCTTGATTGAAGTTTTCTGTCTTCTGAAGGAAGTTTGATTGTGTAACCGCCAGCGCGACCACGAGCGATAATAGAAATTTTGTGAACCGGATCAGCGTTTGGTAATAATGAAGCAACAAGAGCGTGACCCGCCTCGTGATATGCCGTAATTTTTCTTTCTTTTTCTGATAACAAATGGCTGCGTCTTTCTGGGCCAAGCATGACTTTTTCAATCGAACGAATTAGATCAAATTGAGAAACTTTTTTGCGATTTTCACGAGCGGCTAGAATTGCGGCTTCGTTAACCATTGAATACAAATCTGCACCAGAAAATCCCGGTGTTCTTTCGGCCAATACAACAAAATTTACATCTTCAGCCAAAGGTTTATTTAGAGCGTGAACTTTCAAAATATCTTCGCGATCCTTTCTGTCTGGGAGATCAATCGTGACACGGCGATCAAAACGACCTGGTCGCAAAATTGCGGGATCCAAAACATCTGGTCTGTTTGTTGCCGCCATAACGATAACTTTGTCAGCAGGTTCAAAACCATCCATTTCAACCAAAATTTGATTTAATGTTTGTTCTCTTTCATCATTTCCTCCACCAACACCAACTCCACGAGCGCGACCAACCGCATCAATTTCATCAATAAAAATTATGGCTGGAGAAGCCGCTTTGGCAAGTTTGAACAAATCGCGAACACGACTTGCACCAACACCAACAAACATTTCCACGAATTCAGAACCAGAAACAGAGAAGAAAGAGACGCCAGCTTCCCCTGCTGTTGCACGAGCAAGTAAAGTTTTTCCGGTACCAGGCGCACCCATAAGAAGAATCCCTTTTGGAATTTGCGCACCAATTTCTAAAAACTTTTTTGGATTTTTCAAAAAATCAACAATTTCCATTAACTCTTCTTTTGCTTCTTTTGCCCCGGCGACATCTTTGAAAGTAACTTTAACTTTATCTTTCGGATTAACTAAACGAGCGTTTGATTGACCAAAAGTAAAAGCTTGCATACCAGCACCTTTGACTTGTCTTGATAAATACCAAATCAAAAATAGAATAAAAAATAGTGGAAGCAAGAAAGGTGAAAGTACATATAACCAATAACCAAAACCACTTTCATTTTTTATATCAATAGTAGTTTTTGAAATTTCTTCGGCAGTTAGACCATAACTAACCAAAGTTTCCGAAAAAGATGTGGAAGCTTCTTTTTTTGTTGTGCGAAGAATTTCACTATCTTTATATTTTGCTTCTATCTCGTCTCCGCGGACAATGACTGTTTCAACAATTCCAGATTTTATATCCTGAGTTAGTGCAGACAATGCAATTTGCTCCTGACTTTTTTTACCGTCAACGGCAAAAGAATAAAACAAAACCATCGCAAAAATTATGATTATTGTTGTGATCAAATTACCCCAGATTCCATTTGGTGAACCGCCCGGGCCGATCTTTTTTGTCTTTTTTAATTTGATTTTTATAGGTTTTGAAGTTTTGTTTTTTTCATCATTCATAGAAATTTATCTTACAACAAATAATTGATTATAGAAAGTTTGGTTGCTACTATGGAGAAAGCAATAAAATGGCAAATTTAATAGAAAACAGAAAAGCAAAATGGAATTATGATTTGATGGATCAATTCGAAGCCGGAATTGAGCTTTTAGGTATTGAAGTAAAATCAATTAAAAACAAAAGAGGAAGTATTTTGGGCTCTTATGTCGCGATTCGTGGAAAAGAAGCTTTCTTGATTGGTGCGGAAATACCCCTTTATCAGCCGAACAATTCACCTATTGATTACGACCCAAAACGCACAAGGAAACTTTTGTTAACAAAGAAAGAAATTCAGAAATTGGTTGAGTATGATAATGAGAAAGGATTGACACTCATCCCAATTTCGATGTATAATAAAGGCCGAAATATCAAACTTTCCTTCACTGTCGGGCGTGGTAAAAAGTCTCGTGATAAAAGAGAGACAATAAAACGCCGTGAAGCTGATCGAGAGATGAACCGTTCTTTGAAAAAATTGCGTTAGGATCATTCGCGCATTGTTGTGTAGAGTAGATATAAATATGAAGTTTGCTCGTTCCAGTCCTCGGTTTACGACCTGCGGAGGAACTCAAAACTTCATATTTACATCTGGACTAAACAATATTGCAGCTAGACAACAGTGCGGGGATGATCGGCTTAGACAGGCGAACGCTAAACATATGTGCAAAGCAGAGCTGTTGTAACTCTTTAAAAGGCAACAAAAATTAAGTGCAGAAAATCAAAAAGCTGTAGCTTCACCTTTTGGTAAAGTCGGCAATTTTGCATTCGCTTACGCTTTAGCCTAAGCGACGTTTTACTAACCGAAGCTCGATAAGTTAGATAAGGCGACAATCATCGAGATAGAAATGTCTGCGTCCGAATTCATTTTGAAACAAAGGACTTTGATTGCTTGATGTTCTGTTTATCTTCAAGTCTTGCGATCGAATCAAAAAGATATACTAGGCTTTGTAGAATCATATGTTTGCTTTGTTTGCACGTGGGTTCGATTCCCGCCATCTCCACACCCTGAGATTTTGAAACAGAAATCTCCTCTAAAATTGAATAAATAGGCGCTAGTTTTGCGGTTCCAAAACCAACATCTGATTGGTAGGACGCTAGGCCATCAAATACCACTTGAACTACAGCTCTCTTTCTCTCCAAATCGTCAGATTGCCATTGTTTTACTGGGTTTTTTACATATTCCATCACACGACCAAAGGCGGTTCCAAAGTCCAACGGACTCCTAACATTACCTAGTTTTTTATTAAGCTCATTTTCTTTATTACTTAGTCCATCTAACTTGTTTTCATAAGTCCTTATTACAGCATCACTTTCAGTTGCCAATATCCTTTCAGTCAACTTTTCTTTTTCCTTTTCAATGCGAGCCAATTCAAGTCTTATTTCGTGTTCCTCGGCACCCTTGTTTTGATTTCTCTTGTTCCATTCATCCATAATTAAAGCTTCTGTAAATTCAACAATTTCTATTGTTGGTAACATGTCCGAAAATTGTTTTTCAATAGCATCTTCTAATACTTTTTTTGAAATACTTTTATTGTAATAAGGAGATTTTTTATCGGTATCTCGGTAATACGGAATCTTTTTATTTCTACCAGTTGAATAACTTGCTGTGTATGGTTTATTGCTACCAACAGATGTCACGAGGCCCCTTAATGGAAAATCTGGTCTCATGTCCTTTCGGGTTCTCACCCTCCTCCCCTCTGTCAAAATTCTTTTAACATTATAAAAAGTCTCTTTTGAAATAATTGCTTTGTGATGACCATCTCGTGGGGTAACTTCCCATTGTGGGTATTCAATGATTCCTGCATATATTGAACGAGTTAATAAACGATTAACTTTTTCAAGATGAACTCTCTTTCCCCTTCCACAAAAATTCTTTTCTTGTAGAAAATTCTGAACATCCGTTTGAGTACGGAATCTGCCAGACTCAAAACCTTCAAATGCATCCTTAATTACACCAGCCATTCTGTTCGGAGTTAACAATTTTCCGTGTGTAGAATCTTTAATAAAATCATATCCGGGTGGTTGATAGAAAGGCCAATATCCTCTTTCCATTCTTGCTTTCATCTTCTGAACAACCTGTCTTTTATTGTTTTTTCTATGATATTGATGTTGAGCTGCCATCATTGTTTCAATCAACTCACTTTCAGGAGAATCTTCAAAGTTAAAATTTGAACACTCAAGGGTTACACCTCTATCCAATAATTCTTTTTTTAGTTTGAAATGGGCGGCAACATCACGAGCAAATCTACTCAAATCGTCAATTATCACAACAAATAATTTGTGAGCGTGTTTATCAATATAATTAAGCATTCTTGATAATTCTGGTCTATTATGGAAATCACCACCGCCTGTAAAACTATCCTTGAACACCTCATCAATTAAATATTCCTTCTGTTCGGCATATTGTCGACATCTATGTTCCTGGCTATCTAGTCCGTGCCCTTCATTTTTCTGTCTATCCGAAGAAACTCGACAATAGATTAAAGCTTTTCTTTTGTTGTTTTTATTTTCCATGTTCTAAATCGTCAAACACATTATTTATTATAGCTCTAATATTATTTTCCAACATATCAATTTTTTCTTGTGGCAATCCTTTTTGCATTAAATTCAATCTACACAAAACAACATTATCTGTATATGTCAGTTTTTTTTCATTTTTTCGATTTTTTTGTTGTCCCGAATGATACATGTGGAAAGATAGCCGTGACCTAAAAATAATCCGTTACTGGTCAATTTTCATTTGTATTTGACACTCCTCAAGGGGTTTGAAAGATGGTGGGCATAATTAATTAATTGCCTTTTATCCCCTGGGGAGTAATCGCTAGAATCAACCAATTTTGAAAAATTCTTTTTTACCACCCTCAGGCAGTATTTCTGTTCCCTTACCGCTTCTAAAAAAGCTGTGTGGGTACTTTTAGGTTCTACATAAAACTTATTAAATCTTGTTTTTATACTCCTCATATATTTTGATTAATTGCTAATACTCTTTTTATGGCGTCAGAAAACTCTTGTTTATTTATGGTGTCCGAAAACCCATTTAGGATCGAGACTTTTTAGATACAAAAAAGCCCCAAAAAACATCACGAATATAAATTCATGCTATTTTTTGGAGCTTCTCTCAACTCAATCGAGTTTCAATTTATCGAACAAGATTCCTTGAGTTTATTGGTAGCTTAGTGTTGCCTATCTACCGATGGAACGCACTTTTTAACCTTTGGTTTACACTTTCTAAATGCAGTGTAGGCAGTTTACGGACTGCCACACGCGCCGGAATATTAAATATTCATTATCAACATTTTTTTCACTCAAGACTTTTATTAAGTTATTTTATTCAAATACTATCTAACACAGATTCTAATACAATAATGATTCCACGCAATTAACTAATGGTGGATAAAAAGTTAATAAGTTGTTATTATTTTCTTACAACTGAATATTGTGGCCTAACCCTATAAATCCTAGATTTTCCTAGATAATAAGAGGTGAAATATCAAATATTTTCGGATATAACTTCATATCTTTATAGACATGGCAAAAAACCGGTAAAGGATAGAGAACCCATCATGGGAGCTACCTTTACCGGTCCTGTCAGGAAACTGACAGTGGGTGGTCTTCGGACCATCGCCCGTGGTGGGCTTTCTGTTTATGTTTTTGAAAAAATCTAATAAAATAATCATTATCATCAGCTTGTTAATCTTGCTCCTAGTCGCGCTAGAAGTTGTTTTAATGTATCGGAACCCAGTAGACATTACTGATGAAACTGAAATTACCGAAAATCAAGAAGAGGTAAAACTGTTACGACATGAGATCGAGGAACTAAATCAGAAATATGACCAATTAGAAATGGACCGAGGTGGTATAACAGAGGTTCGCCCAACTATGGTTTTAACATCGCAATATGATGTAAATAATACTCAAATAACTTCGGCTGAAATATCAAAATATATTAGTGGTGTTGTAGATATTTATTGCGGAGCAAGTGGTGGAAGTGGCTCTATATTAAAATTAAATAATGGTGAGTATGTTGTATTAACAAATTATCATGTTGTAGAAGAGCCTTTATATGACAAGGATTTAGAAATGAATTACTGCGTGGTTACAATTGAAGATAATTATGGGGATAGTTTGGGATTTTTATACGCTAACTTAGACCTTGATTATTTAGCTAATGTAGATTTGGATATAGCGATGTCCCCACTAATTGAGATAACATCAGATAGCCCACTTTTTGATTACGGGGCTCAACTTAATAAACTTAACACAAGCATTACCGGCCTTACGCATTGTCCACATCAAATTGATGTAGGAAGTCCAGTTATATCAATCGGATATCCGTCCTCAGGAACCGTTTATGGAGAATTCATCGAAGGAATTGAAGGCTCAAAATCTAATCGAATAACTACAAATGGAATTGTCAGTGGGTATGATGACTCTTCAAAGTATCTTGCTAATGCTAGGTATGTTGATTATTTTGTTACTTCCAAAATAGATAGCGGAAATTCTGGTGGTATATCATTATCAAAACATGATGGCCAAATTTGTTTTCTGGGTGTTCCTACGTTGGTGAATATCGGTGATTATGAGGTTCAGGGGCTGGTACAGAATGTGAATAATTTTCTAAATGATTAAAATATGAGTGAATCAAAAGGAACAGGAAAAGTAATTTATTTCATAATTCGGACCGCGATCTTCTCTTTGGCTTTTTATTTTCTATCAACTGCGGATATATTAAACTCTATTCTGTCTGGGCTCCTTATATCAACAACGATAGAGTACGCGCATGTAAAAAATGATTTGGAAAAATGTCAAAAAAAGATGGTAGAACTCGTAGAAGAAACTGAAAAATGTGAAAAAGAAACTGAGAAGTGGTGCGGTCTTTTTGTTGCTTTATCTGAAACCATAGAGCATGTTGAAAAATGCCATAAGAGTTAATCAGCGGTGATATTTATTGTAGATAAAAGCCTAAGAAATTGTTATTATTTCAGTAGCTAAACGTATGGATGAAAATAAAAGAAAACAAATAATTACGATTGTTAACGGTTTAGGCAAACCGGGTTGGTCGATCATTAATGAGATACTTACTGACAATGATTTTAAGAGTGAGTTACTAACACAACAGCAAGCCGGGATTATAAAATCAATCGACGATAGCCCCCATATTATTAAAAGTTATACTTCTTATCTACCAGATATAATTAGTAAATACCATGGATGGAAACTACATAAGGACTCTGGCCTGAATATCCTAGAAAAAAAAGTTGCGGCCCTTTCAGATAGAGTTGTAAGTAGTAATAAAGATTTAGATTCAATAGAAAAAATCGCAAAGTTATCAAGCGGTGCCACAGTTCTCGTTTCATATGCTGAAAAATTTTACACAACATCTAATGAGCACAGGGCTCAAGCCCGACGGGAATATAGAAAGTGGCTAATTTCTATTGTTTCAGTGCTATTGTTAATTGGGTTAGTTTTTTTTGCTGACATAAATGAATTTCCAATTATAAAAAATAAATTGGCAGATGACCTAAAGCTTCCGTGGAATTCTGGATTTTTAATACTAAAAGTTGTCTTACTTATAATAGTTTTTCAGATCACACAATTTCTTAGAAAGAACTATAATGCTGAGAAACATTTACAAGAAATTTATAATCACAGGGGAAACGTTCTCCAGTCGTTACATGCCGTATACCTCGCTCTTGATGATAAAGTCGAACGAGATAGGATAATAAGTGCTGGTGCCCTAGCTGCATATGAGAGAGGCGAGACAGGGTACATATCAACAAAAGAGGGGGCTGGGAGTGGAGAAAGCATATTGGAAACACTGGTAAACAAGAACCTTGGTTAAGTCCTGTTCCGGTGATTTTTATAAATTGAAAGATTTTGCATATATGTTAAACCATTTATAGCTATAGTATCTATATGACTAGCCCTAAATATACCCAGATAAGTTCTCATTAATTTACAACGCAAATCTGTCTGTGGATAAAACTTGATTTTCAATTTCACCAATGCTAATATTTTTGTATCCCCACCCGAGGTTATTCGGGGAGACAATCCACAAAAACCTGACTTAGTCAGGTTTTTGTTTTATCCTGGCAATATATTTTTTAATATTTTGTGCATTAATTACCAGATCGGCTGTTTCACGTAATTTAGTTGTAATATATCCTCCTTTAATTATAATTATTTTTTTACCCCTCTTTCTTAAAAAAGTATTTAGATAAACAAAATCAGCATCACCAGAAAAAAGACAGAAGGTGTCATATTTATCTATTTTTTTAATCGCGTCTACAGATAGCTCAACGTCAAAATTACATTTTTTAATTTCAACATAACCCCTACCTTCACAGTCCGTATTGAATAATTTTAGGGTTTCTTTTTCATTATCATTAAGATAATGCTTAATTCTCTGCATATCTTTTGAAACGAAATTGTGTCTACCAAACACTCTTTCCATAGCATAATTAAATGACCTTGAACGTTCACTTTTTGAGTCCATGCCATAATAACAACGAGTGCTATCAGAAAAAAAATGAGCAAACTCTTTTAGTTTCTCAATATCAATTTCAAGTGCCTCATTATGCTTTAGTTCATTATTATTCCAATCCTGTCTGTCATCACCAAACCAATTGTTTACATTTCCAAAATCAATGAACGATATAATTTTCCCATATTCACAATTAATTTCTAACTCCTCTCTTATAAATTTACTTTTTAAGTCTGATAGATCCATAATAGAATTATTTATAGAGTGATTTCCTATAACACCAAGACTACTACTTTGTATATAATTATCAAGCACTTTTATTTTACTAACTGCAAATTAATATCTTTTTCAAATACACAAAAAACAATATTTCTTCTGTTTTAGGTTAAATTAATCGTTTT
>CAYWTD010000004.1:0-21861 GCA_964461185.1 uncultured Candidatus Saccharibacteria bacterium
GGGTATTTGAACATCCGAGGGGAAGTGGTAATTGGTACCAAGGAAAACATACACCGTTGATTACTCAGGAACTATTTGAAAAAGCACAGAAGCAACTTAAGCGTGACAATATTCAGAGAGAAAACAAAGAATTTTCATTTACAAAATTATTCACTTGTGGATATTGTGGAAGTGGAATATCTGCCGAAGAAAAATGGAAACAACTTAAAGATGGTACGCATGCAAAATATATTTATTATTCATGTAGTCGTTCACGAGATAGAAATTGTAAGAATCAATATATTCGCGAAGAAGATTTGATAAAAGAAATGTTAAAAATTTTAGATAAGGTAGATATAAATGAATTAGGAATGAGACAAAAACTAGAAGACGAAATTGCAAGATTTAATATATTTCAGAGATCGGTACTTGGTGCTACTGAAAAGATTCAGAATAATAAAGAAACAGACATCAGAAATTATGCAAAGTATATTTTAAAAGAAGGAACAGTTGGAGAGAAAAGGGAACTGTTGGCGAATTTAAGATCTAGAATAGTTTACAGAGACAAAAGGCTTTCATTTCTTGATTAATTCAACGATATTTATAATTCAATTTGATAGTGTCTCGAGCGCTAATCTTTAAGGATAGAGCCTGGTGGTTAAATTTTTCGTTCTTCCGGTGAGCCAAATTTCATTAAAATTTGATTTTGTTACCATATCACGAAAATAGTTTACATTTATGTCTTTTTTGAGTACACCCGCACCGCTGTCTATTACTAAAACGAGGCCCTCTCTTAAATCCTTGGAGTATTTTAGTTTTCGCTTAACAGCATTTTTTATCAGCTGAGTTAACTTGTCTCCAAGTTCGATAGATGCTTTTCCTTCCTTACTAAGTTGATGCCAGAAATTTTGATCATAGAGTTGTGTAACTTGAAAGCACGTCTTGTCTCCTCTAGCATCTTCACCGATCACATCAATATGAGAATCTGTTTCTGGTTTAAAAAATTTTTGTAAGTTTTTTTTGTGCATGTGACACAACAACTTAACTACGGCTAATTCAGACTCTTCTTTACCTTCTTTTTGTCCTGTTGTTTGCACTTCGACTCTGGTTTGTTTATCTGATTTTAGTTCCGACCTATAATGTCTGTCACCATATGGCGGATTCTTATTCCCAGATTCTTGAAGACCTATTGCTGTTAGTTTGTGTCCACACTTAAATAGCCAATCAGCGCCACTGCCAGTTTTTGTTAAACTTTCAACAATTAGTTTTTTACCGCAGAAACACCTTCCTTGAGCAAACTGTTCATACATTTGTGCGGCTTTAGGGGGAAACTTCAATAATCTCTCCTTGTCTTGAACAAACTTTTTGTTTATTTCTATAAATCTTTTTGTTATGTCTTGTTCCACTAGTAAATTATAAACAAAACTAGCACGAAACATAATGTCTTGTGCCAGCTCTAAACGGCAGATCATCTCGTGTTAGAACTTTTAGGTAACAAGACCAATGAGGTTTTTGATTAAGTATATTACAGCGGCGCTTCTCCTTCAGCCCTCAAATGAGTTGGCCTTTTTGTTTTAGAGAAACTCTAGCGGGTTCATACTTTTTTATTAATATTGTCAATAGTTTTATTACCCATCAAAACTTGAGGGTCATTTAAAAAATAATTTACCGCTTTTATACTGGCATTATAAAAAGGAACAAGATTTAATAAATATGTTCCATTCAGATTTTGAAATACAATATCAGTTGTTAAATCAATATTTAAAATTACATTTGTCGCGATCACACTATTATGGGATAGTAAATTTCTATAATTGTCGTAAAGAGTGTGAATTTCAGTATCGTTTAAATTAAGTCCATAGTATTGGCTATTGTTGAGAATTTTAAAATGATTTTCAACATTACCTTGTTCGACATAAGAGCCTATACTATCTGCGATAGATAATAGTAGAAGAGCTGCGGGATATCCGTAACATCCTGGAACAGACCAAAGAGTTTTATCTTTGCGAAATTCAATACAATATTTAGCAACCAAAAGCATTTCAGGTAACGACTCTTGAAGCATTGAAGGGATGTTTGGATGAATGGCCATCTTATATATTTCCAGCTCTAATTTCTTTTCTAATTAAAGCATTAAAAGTCAAAAAGGAATCCATTTGTTTTTTAAATTCGGTATTTCCAACGCCTTGTTTTTCTATGTAATTATTTATTCTATCTTTAAGTTCAAGTGGTAATGGTCTATTATCTCCACTTCCGTGTGTTTCATCTTTTAAATCACCAAAAATCGGATGATACTTTCTAACTATTTTGTCTGCCTCTTCTTCGGTTTTTCCGCTTTCAACTTCGTGTATAAATAAAGACATACGATGAAATTCATCTATCTTTAACATCATTCTTCTCTCAACATCGTTTAAATTGAACCACCATCTTATATCCTCGTCTTTTACACCTTCTTTTCTTTTACTTTCAAAGTTTGGATTAACTTGTCCGCTAGTTCTTTCTTTCTCCAATAAAACATCGCCAATATTTTTTAAATTGTAATAACCTTCTTTTTTAGAATTTTCTATACACTGATCTAAAATATCTCCTGCCATTTTACGAGAATCGGGCAAATTAATATCAGCAAATAGTTTAGAATATGTTTCTAATAGACCCGTTTCTATTTCATTATATTTACTAAAAAATCCCATGTTATTCATTTAGAAATTTGTTCCGCGTCGATTTTGGTGTTGTGTTGTTCATAAATTTATTTAATGGCGCATTATAAATCTTCGCAAAATCTTTACTTAATAACTTATATTATATCAATAGTTGGCATAAAATATAACTTTAAATTAATCACCCTGAGCTAGTTCGTGTTGGTGGGGCACCTAGGATTTAAAACCACGTGGGTCGCAGCTCTTTCTTAGGTATATGGGTCGACTCCGATAATAAATTGTCTTGGCGGGGTATTTAGGATCCGAACTAAGTGGGTCGCAGCTATTACTATAGCGTATGGGTTGACACCGATAAAAAAACGTGTTGGCGGAGAGTGTGGGATTCGAACCCACGAGGGCTTTTAAGACCCTACCTCGTTAGCAGTGAGGCGCTTTCGGCCAGCTCAGCCAACTCTCCAAAAATTCCTAGAATAGTCTATAATAAACATAATTATCATTAATGTCCAAGTAAACAATATGAATATAAATGAATCGACGGGTTTATATAATTTCACAGGTAACGAATTAATTGATTCCACAATTTTATTTTTAATTTTGATTTGGCTTTTAATTTGGAAGGGAAAAGCTTTATGGATTGCTGCAAAGCAAGATTCAACCAAATGGTTTTGGGCGCTCTTGGTTTTTCAGACTTTTGGAATATTAGAAATTTTTTATATTTTTAACTTCAGCAAGAAAAATCAAGCTATAAAAAATACAGAAGAAAATTTTGAAAATAAATTAGAAAACCAAGATACTAGTGTGCAACAGTAAAGACTAGAATTTCTTTTGGCTTGTAATTAGAAATGGTTTTTATTATTTCTTCCAGTGTTGCTCCTGTCGTTAGAACATCATCAATTACAATTATAGATTTATTTGTAATTGTTTCAGGTTCTGAAACAACAAAAACACCACTAATGTTTTTTACTCTTTGCTTTTTACTACTCCAAGATTGTTTTTGTTTATAAATGACTCTTTGTAAATTATTTGGTTCATAAGTAAAATTTTGCTTTCTATCAAATTTTAATATTTCTTCGCACAACCATTCACACTGATTAAACCCTCGTTCCTTTCGTCTTTTTTTGTGAATTGGAACAGGGATTAATAGATATTTACTATTAGTATTAATTATCTTAATAATTTTCTCATATAAATATTTTCCAAAAAACTCGGCGTATCTTTTTTGCCCATTAAATTTCATTTGCCACATCATTTCTTTAACTAACTTGTCTTTGTAGCAAAAAATTGTCCAAAAATTTTTTCTGAACAAATTATTTTTTCTACATTTTTCAAACATATCATTGAAAGACAAAGTTTCTGCTATTTTTAGTGTCTCGGATTTGGGGAAGAGCAGGTCTAATAACAACCTAATGATTTTTTTCATGAACCTATGATATAATTTGATAAACAAATCATGAGTAGTTTTCTTGATAATTTCTTTAATAGTTTTTCAAAAAAAGCTGAGGAAAGCGCAATCGGTATTGATATTGGTTCTTCTTCCATAAAAGTTGTTGAAATAAAAAAACGCAATGACCGCGCTGTTCTGCATACATATGGCGAAATCGCTCTTGGGCCATATGCCGGAATTGAAGTTGGCCGAGCCACAAAACTTCCTCCTGATCAAATCGTTCAGGCCTTGAATGATGTCTTGAAAGAATCAAATGTCTCAACACGAGCCGGTGCAATTTCTATTTCGATGAAATCCAGTATTGTTCCTATTTTTAGCGTCCCAGCCGGCGACAGTAAACAAATGTCTCAGATAATTCCAATTGAGGCCAGAAAATATATTCCTGTTCCAATCGGAGAAGTTACGCTGGATTGGTTTGTAATTCCAGAAGATCCAAATTCAGGTGAAGACAAAAAACATCGAAAATTCGTAGAAGCTATGGTTGTAGCAATTCATAATGATGTTTTATCTGATTATGCAAACATTGCCGCGAACGCCCAGATTCAAACTGCCTTTTTCGAGGTTGAAATGTTTTCAACAATCCGGGCGGTTGTTGATTCAACTGACAATGCGCCAGTTATGATTGTCGATATCGGCGCTTCTGCCATGAAAGTTTATATTGCCGAGCGCGGCATAATCAGAGGTTCTCATATCATCAATCACGGTTCACAAGAGATAACCTTAAATATTGCACAAGCTCTGGGCATCAATGTTGATTTTGCCGAAAAACTCAAAAGAAATTATGGATTCAACGAGCCAAAACAAGATCAACTATTAAAAGAAACGATTGATTGGATTTTTGATCCTGCGTTTTTTGAAATAAAAAATATTCTTATGGAATTTCAAAGAAAAAACAATAAAATTGTTTCAAGAGTTGTTCTTGTCGGTGGTGGTTCATTATTAAACGGACTTGTTATAAAAGCACAAACAAAAATGGAAATTGAGGTCGTTGGCGGAGATCCGTTTTCAAAATTAGAGGCACCGGCTTTCTTGACTGATGTTTTGCGACAAACCGGTTCAAGTTTCACCGCCGCAATTGGTTTAGCCCTCAGAAAACTTCAGGAATCAAATTAAATCCACAGAAAAGCTGTAAATAAATTCCTTGCTTTATAAATTTGTAGTATAATTATTATAGTAAAGTACATGACCGATCAAAATTTTAAAACTTCTTTTATACCAACAAAACCAATCCAACCTGTTAGTAAGGGTGGAGGACTTGGAGTCAGTTCAGGTAATTTTTTAAATATCATCGCATTAATAATTTTTTTGATCTCAATTACAATTTCAGGAGGTATATTTATTTACAGAATTTTGTTAGAGAAACAAGTCTCAAGTCAAATAACTCAACTTGAAACTGTACGGAAATCACTGGATTCACCACTTGTCAGCGAGGCCGACCGATTAAACACCAGAATCGAAAGTGTAAAAATTCTATTGCAAAATCACGTGTCGCCTTCAGAAATTTTTTATCTTCTAGAACAATCAACATTAAAGACCGTTCAATTTATCGCATTAAATTATAAATCTGAATCAGATGGTTCAATTAAAATTTCATCTACAGGAAAGGCAAATAATTACGAAGCGGTTGTTCTGCAATCAAGAAAATACGGAGAGACCGGATATTTTAGAGATGTTTTGTTTTCAAATTTACAAGCGGATCAACAGGGGGGTGTAACTTTTAATCTGGATATAACGGTTGATAAACAATTAGTTTTGTACAAAAATCGTTTGCAGAGAGAAAACCGTCTTTCCGCGCCGGGTTCTGAAACTGATTCGGTCGAAAATCAGCCAACTGGAACAGTAAATAGTTTTGAATTTCCAGAAACAAATGAAGTAGAACAGGAAATAAATTAAAATTATGAAATTACTAACACCATTTGTATACGTAGCAATATCAGTAGCATTATTCTTTTTGATTATTAATCCTGAATACGGCAACACAAAAGAACTAATGACTCAAATAGAAGAAAACAACAAAATGCTTGTTCTGGCCACAGAACTTAGAGATAAACAAACTGAACTGCAACAAAAAAATGTTGCGATTAGTCAAGAAGAAAGAACAAGGCTTGAAAAACTTTTGCCAGAAGCGGTCGACAACGTCGGTTTGGTTTTGGATGTTTCAAATATCAGCGGATCAACAATTATAAGAAATATTGGAATTGATTCCGATACAAAAAGTTCTGAAACTACAAATACTAAATCTAATATTAAAACTGTTTCAGGAAATTCCAATTATGGGGCGATAGATTTGAACTTCTCTTTTGTATCAAACTACGAATATATAAAAAGTTTTTTGAAAAAACTTGAGGACTCATTACGATTAGTAGACATTGTTGGTATTGATATCGTTTCTGCTAATAATAGAGAGGCCGCAGAACTGTATAATGTAACAATTAAATTAAAAACCTATTGGTTGAGATAAAAATATGTTTTCACAATATAAAAAAATAATAATAGGCGTTCTGGTTTTTACAGCAGCTTTTTTCACCTATTCTTTTTTCAAAGATGATATATCTGATAAAAGCGGATCTTTGTCGATAACAGAACAGAAAAGTGTAAATATTTTGGGTCAGGATATTGTTAGAGTTTTAAATAGAATAAAATCAATAAATCTGGATAGGGGTATCTTTAACGATCCTGTTTATAATAATTTAATTGATAGAAGCAGTGTGATTGCTGATCAGCCTGTTGGTAGAGAAAATATTTTTTCCTCATACTCAGCAGCTTTGGTTGAAGAAGATTCAGAAGAAACAGATAATTAACATAAATAAAAAATGGCTTTAATAGACTTTTTAGTCGAAAAAGGAATTGTTGATGAAAAAAAAGTTAAAAATATTAATGACGAGATAAAAAACTCGGGCGAGTCTTTGGAAGTTGTTTTAAATAAAAATGGTATTTCTTCAAAGGATATTCTTGAGGCAAAAAGTGAATATTACAAAATACCAATTGGTGATTTAACGGACAAACAGATTCCGTTTGATATTTTGAAATATATTCCAGAGGGTTCGGCCAGACATTATCAATTTGTTCCAATTGGTTTAAAAGATGGAATATTAGAGGTTGGAATGGTAGAGCCGAACAATACACAATCCAGGGACGCTCTTTACTTTCTGTTTTCTCAAAAAGATATTCCTTATAAAATATTTTTTATATCAAAAGAAGATCTAGAAAAAGTTCTGGAGTCCTACAGGGGACTTTCTGGCGAGGTTACAAGCGCTTTGTCAGAACTTGAACCAAGTCTTTCTAATAAAGACATAATAGAAATTGCAAAAGAGGCAGCAAAGAAAAAAAATTCAACAAATATTATTGAAGATGCCCCAATAGAAAAAATTGCCTCAAATATTTTGGAACACGCGGTTGAAGAGAAGGCGTCTGATGTTCACATAGAACCAATGAGGGAAAAATTGCGCGTCAGATTTCGAGTTGACGGTTTCCTTAGTACAAGACTTATATTACCTGGCGAAATTAGTTCGGCTCTAATAGCAAGATTCAAAGTTTTGTCTCAAATGAAACTTGATGAAAAACGTAAACCTCAAGACGGGCGTTTTTCCGCGAGAATTGATAATAGAAAAATAGATTTTAGAATTTCAACGTTCCCGTCATATTATGGAGAAAAATTAGTTGCCCGAATTTTGGATCAAGAGAAAGGTATAAAAACTATAAGTGAACTTGGTTTATCAAAAAGAAATTTGGAATTGTTAAGAAAAGCCATCAGTCGTCCCTATGGTTTGATTTTAATTTCTGGTCCTACAGGTTCTGGTAAATCAACAACACTCTACTCTTTGTTAGAAGAGATTGATAAAGACGCTCAAAATGTTTTAAGTCTTGAAGATCCGGTAGAATATAGTGTTGATGGTGTTAGTCAGTCACAGGTATTTTCCGAAATAGGTTATACGTTTGCAACTGGTCTTAGAACAACATTACGACAAGATCCGGATATTATTATGGTTGGTGAGATTCGTGACGCAGAAACTGCAAAACTGGCTATACAGGCGGCTTTGACTGGACATTTGGTCTTATCAACAATTCACACCAATACTGCCGCAGGAATTGTTCCTCGTCTTATTGATATGGGAGTCGATCCATACTTGATCGCGCCAACATTGATATTGGGAGTCGCCCAAAGATTGGTTAGAAAAATATGTCCAAATTCTGGAGAACCTTTGCCTGTTCAGGACAGTATAAAAGAAATGTTGAATAAACAATTTGCTGACTTGCCAGAACAATATCGCAGCGAAATACCAACTTCAAACGAATTTTTAAAAATAAAACCAACGGATGCGTGCCCGATTGGTACAAGGGGAAGAGAGGCGGTGTTTGAAATGTATGAAATGACACGTGATCTGGAAAAAGTAATACTGACAAACCCGACCGAAAATGCGGTTTATGATGAGGTTCGTAAACATGGTATGTTGACCATGAAGGAAGATGTTATTATTAAAGCACTAAACAAAACAGTGCCTTTTGAGGAGATAAATAAGTTTTAGTCTGGTATAATCTAAATATTATGGAAGATACAAAAAAAGTTAAAATAATGATAGTAGATGATGACAAGTTTTTGCTTGATATGTATTCAAGAAAATTTTCTCAGAATAATTATGAAGTGACCGTCTGTATTGGTGCCGATGACTGTTTGGAAAAACTAAAATCTAGAAATCTGCCAGACATTTTAGTGCTTGATTTAATTATGCCAAAAATGGACGGGCTGACTTTATTTAAGGAAATAAAAGAAAATAATCTTTCTCCAAATTCAAAAAATATTATTTTGACTAATCAAGGTCAACAAAGTGATTTAGATAAAGTTAAAGATTTGGGAATTGATGGGTATATTATAAAGGCTTTGCATACTCCAACAGAAGTTGTTGAAAAGATTAAAGAGATTTTTAATAAATAAAATTATGGACGGATATAAAAATAAATTAGATGAATTGATAAAATTAGTTGTTCAACAAGGAGCATCTGATTTGCATATTTCTGAGGGCAGAAAACCAATGCTTAGAATAAACGGAGACTTAAATCCTGTTATAAAATATGAGGTTTCTGATCAAAAAGAAGTAAAAAGCATTTTGTATTCGATGATAAATCAAGCTTTTTCAGAAAGATTTGAGAAAGAACAACAAATAGACTTTTCTTATCAACATATTGATGGAACGAGATTTCGTGGAAACGGTTTTATCCAGCAAGGAAAAATAGGAATTGTTATGAGGTTTATCCCAAAAGACATCAAAAGTTTAAAAGACTTGAATCTTCCAACAATTCTTGAAACTTTCGCAAGAAAAAAACAAGGATTCTTTTTGGTTGTTGGACCAGTCGGACAGGGAAAATCTACGACTCTGGCGGCCATGATTGATTTGATCAATCAAGAAAGACCAGAACATATAATCACTATTGAAGATCCGGTAGAATATATTTATCATCCAAAGAAATCAATGATTGATCAGCGTGAGGTTGGAATTGATGCCCCAAGTTTTCATACGGCTCTTATGTCAACCTTTAGACAAGACGTTGATGTAATTTTGGTCGGTGAAATGCGTGATCGAGATACAATGTCAGTGGCTGTAACTGCGGCTGAAACAGGACATTTGGTTTTTTCAACACTTCACACAAACAACGCCTCACAAACAATCGATCGTATTATCGACAGTTTTCCATCTGATCAACAAGCACAAATCAGAATTCAACTCGCGAGCTCATTAATTGGAATTTTTTCACAAAGACTTATTCCAAGAATTTCTGGTGGTATGGTCCCAGCGTATGAACTTCTTATAAATAATAATGCAGTTGCAAACTTAATCAGAGAAAAAAGAACTCATGAAATTGATACAGTTATAGAAACGGGTTCTGAATCTGGAATGATTGATATGAACAGAAATATTGCCGACTTGGTTCGTCGTGGCGAAATAACAGTCGAGGATGCTTTTACAAATTCATTTAGACCTAAAGTTCTAGAAAGATTAATATAAAATTATGGCATTATATTTTTACAAAGCAGTAGATAAAGACGGAAATCAAAAAGAGGGAACAGTCACGGCTGTGAATGTTGATGTCGCAATTAATTCACTTCAAAAGAGAGGTTTTATCATTTCTGATATCAAATCTGACGAGGATAAAGGCGGAATTTTCGGAAAAAATATTTCATTTTTTGACAGAGTAAAATTGCGTGATCTTGTCATTGTTTCAAGACAAATGTCTACATTGTTTGAGGCTCAAATTTCTGCTCTTAGAATTTTTAGACTTTTATCTTCTGAAACTGAAAATCCAAAATTAGGCAAAGCTCTTGCCGGCGTCGCAGAGGATCTACAGGGGGGAAGTTCTATTTCGGCCGCTTTGGAAAAATATCCAGACATATTTTCTGGATTTTATATTAGTATGGTCAAAGCTGGTGAGGAGTCAGGTAGACTTGATCAGACTTTTTTGTTTTTGGCTGACTATTTAGATAGAACTTATGAAATTACTTCAAAAGCAAAAAATGCTTTAATCTATCCGGCATTTATTGTTTTTACATTTTTTGTTGTCATGGGATTAATGTTGACCATGGTTATTCCAAAAATTAGCTCTATCCTAGTCGAATCTGGTCAAGACATACCAATATACACAAAATTTGTTATTGGTATCTCGAATTTTTTGGTTAATTACGGAATTTTCTTAATTTTTGCTATGGCCATTGGAGGTTTCTTTCTATACAGATTTACAAAAACTGGACCGGGCAAAGAATCGCTTGATCAATTTAAACTATCAGTTCCATATATTGGTAGTCTTTACTCGAAATTATATTTAGCGAGAATTTCAGATAACTTAAATACAATGTTATCGAGCGGAATTCCGATGGTAAAATCTCTTGAATTAACAAAGGATGTTGTTGATAGTGAATTGTACAAAGCAGCAATCGAGCAGGCGGTAGAGGATGTAAAATCTGGAACACCACTGTCTGGCGCTTTTGTAAAACATCAGATTTTTCCTGGAATTGTTATTCAACTTATAAAGGTTGGTGAGGAAACAGGTAACCTAGGTGAAATTCTTGGTACTTTGGCAAAATTCTATCAGCGTGAAGTAACAAACGCTGTTGATACTTTGGTTGGTTTGATTGAGCCGATAATGATTGTTCTACTTGCTGTTGGTGTTGGTTTCTTGTTGGCTTCGGTTTTGATTCCGATTTACAACATTAGTTCATCTTTCTAGTTTGCTTATATAATTGGCACAATTATAAAAAAGAAAAAGCAACGAATGATCGTTGTTTTTTTAAATATAAAATTATCTTGAATAAACAACCAAAAAAAGCTACTATTTGATGATAATCATTATGTCTAAATATATTCCAACTATCGGACTTGAGATTCATGCTGAATTAAATACTAATTCAAAGATGTTTTGTTGTTGTAAGAATGATCCAAATGAGACAGAGCCAAATGTGAATGTTTGTCCAATTTGTCTTGGTCATCCAGGAACTTTGCCGGTGTTGAATAAGAAAGCAATTAAATTAGTTTTACAAATTGGCCAGGCGATCAATGCAGAAATCGCCGATTACACAGAATGGGATAGAAAGAATTATTTTTATCCAGATATTCCAAAAGGTTACCAAATTAGTCAGTACAAATATCCACTTGTTCGAGGTGGGAATATTCACGGTGTTGATCTAACCAGAATTCATTTGGAGGAAGATACAGGAACTTCTATTCACGATCGTGGCGATTATTCTCTTATTAATTTTAATCGCGCAGGGGTTCCTTTAATGGAGCTTGTAACAGAACCAGCAATTCATTCTTCTAAACAAGCCGTTGAATTTGCAAAGGAATTGCAACTACTACTTCGATATTTAGGTGCATCTGAGGCGAATATGGAAAAGGGCGAAATGCGTGTTGAAGCAAATATTTCTATCGCCCCAGAAGGCGCAGATAAACTTGGAACAAAAGTTGAAGTTAAAAATTTGAACTCTTTCAAAACTGTTGAGCGTGCAATTGAATACGAAATAAAAAGAATGACAGAATTATTGGATCAGGGTAGAGGATCTGAAATCATCCAAGAAACTAGAGGTTGGGATGATGCTAAACAAAAAACTTTTAGTCAAAGAATTAAAGAAAGTAGTGATGATTACCGATATTTCCCAGAGCCAGATTTACCAAAATTGAAAATCTCTGAAATTCCTGAATTTTCTCGCGAAATATTAATCGCTGAATTACCGGAATTACCATGGGTAAAAAGAGAGAAATATAAAGTAGAATACAACATGAAAGATGCCGACATAGATAATATTGTCGGCGTAGATTGGTATCAACATTTTGAAGATATAATTAATTGTTTTGATAAGGAAAAAGAAAAAAAAGAAATCTTGTTAGCTGTAAATTATTTTGCTAATGACTACATCTCTCTATACAAAGAAAGTTTGAGGATGGATAATTTTGAATCCAGACCGGCTGTTGTAAATCCCCGTGGTTTTTCCAATTTGATTCGCATGATTTCTGCTGGAGAAGTTTCTTCTCGTGGTGCAAAGGAAATTTTGAGAATCATGTATTTTGAATCACCACATGAAGAAAACCCAAAACAAATCGCTGAAAAAAATAATCTATTACAGCAAAGCGATATTGGCGCACTTGAAAACACGGTAAAAAAAATTATTGCTGACAATAAAAAAGTCGCTGATGAATATAAATCGGGGAAAGAAGCTTCGCTCCAATTTCTGATTGGCCAAGGAATGAAAGAAACAAAAGGTTCGGCAAATCCAAAACTTCTTTCTGATTTATTTAAGAAATTAATCTAGTTATATAGAAAATTCCTAATCCGATAAACATAAGACCTTGGATAAGTGATAAGTGTTTTGTCATTTTCTGTCCACCAATCCATATCCTCATAGTTGAGACACCGATGAAAAATACAATAATTTCATCAAGTAAATAGAGAAGCATAAAGATCGATAAATAACCAATTTTTCCCAATAAACCAACACCTGCTTCTGTTAATATCGCAGCAAAAGCGACAGGAATTACCGCAGAACATGGAAATTCTATTACTGTCACAGCGAAAGAAAATACAACCACCGCCAAAATAATTATCCAAATATTTTTATTTTCACTAAAAGCACCCTGCAATTTCTTTGTTGCTTTCTTGATCCATTCAGATTCGGTCATTTCACACATAGGACCGTATTTTCGAAATCTAATATATTGTCTGATGAAATATATACCACCGATTATTCCCATTAGAGCAATCAAAACTTGGAATAACGTGACAAATGACGAGAAGAAGCTAAATAATCCGAACCACAAAAATATAAGTGCTGCATAAGTTATTCCTGTTATTACAAGAAATATTGTGCCGAATAAAAATACTTTCTTTCTTGATTTAAAAACAAAAACTAAACTTAGAATCAAAAGCAGAGCACCAAGGGAACAGACATTAAACCCGTCAAAAAATCCAAGCACAATCGCCAAGACCGGCAAAGAAAGATCTTTTGCATTAATGCCAAATAAACTTAAATTACTTAATTGATCTATTGATGTGTAATTTTGGTCATCAACAACATTTTGTTCAGACGGGACGACACAGATTTCTTCAGAATCTTCACATTGAGCAGTCTCTTGAACTGGAACAGTGTTTAACTTTTCTATCACAATATCCTCTATGGCTTTTCCTGTTGTTTCAGGCGTGTTAAAGCCAAGAATAAAAGAATCATAAACAAAAGTTAATGGCACCACACCAAGATAACTTTCAACATCATACTTTTCACCAAACTCTTTTAATAATACTGCCGTCGCTCTTTTTGACACATCATGTCTCGCGATCAATAAATCTGGATAACGTGTTTGTAAATCATCAAGGAATTTATGCTCTTCGTGACAATATGGACAGGTTTGACTATAGAAAAAGTGAATGTCGGCCTCTCCGACTACCACGTTTTCTGGGCTATTAAATATGGCTTTGGCCCCAAACCACAGGACAAAGATCACAAAAACACCTAACAATACTCTTTTTATAAAATAGTTCATAAGTGAGAAGATTATAGCAGTTTTCTAAAATTTGGTATAATCATCTTCAAATGACCACAAAAATTCACATCGGAGCCGATCACGCTGGTTTTGATTTAAAAGAAGAGCTTATTATTTTTTTGGAGAAAATGGATTACGAAGTAACTGATTACGGAGCCTATGAATATGACGAAGATGACGATTATACAGATTTTGTTTTTCCTGTGGCCAAGGCTGTTTCGATTGATCCAGAATCAAAAGGAATTGTGATAGGCGGTTCTGGTCAAGGAGAGGCGATTGCAGCAAATAGACTTCCTGGAATTCGCGCTGCAGTTTTTAACGGACAATTTGAACCAAAAGATGGTCGAGAAGTTCCAAATGAAATTGTTTTATCTCGTGAGCATAATGATGCAAATATTTTGTCTCTTGGAGCGAGGTTTTTATCAACGGAAGAAGCTAAAGAAGCTGTCGAATTGTGGCTTGAGACAGAATTTTCTGGTGAAGAAAGACATATTCGCCGAATTTCTAAAATTGAACAATTGGGTTTATGAAAAAAATTGAAATAATTCCAACAGTTATGCCGACCGACCACAATGATTTTGTGGAAAAAATTAATCGTGTCAGAAGTTTTGTTAAAACAATACAAATTGATGTCATGGATGGAAAATTCGTTCCTTCGATTAGTTGGCCATATAATTCTGTTTCTAATAGTGAATGGCAAAAATATCAAGACCAAGAAATAGGTATCCCTGGTTGGGATAAAATTGATTTTGAAGTTGATTTAATGGTAGAAAATCAAATTGATGAAGCGAGGAAATGGATAGCCGCCGGTGTTTCTAGGGTAATTTGTCATGTTGAGGCCTTGAAAGAATCTGAAAAAGATGAATTTTTTAAATTGCGCGATAATTTTGATGTTGAATTGTATTTAGCACTTGTTCCAGAAACATCGTTAGAAATACTAAATCCATATCTAGATAAAATTGACGGCATACAATTTATGGGAATTAATAAAATTGGTTTTCAGGGACAGGCATTTGAACCTGCTATTTTAGAAAATATAAAAAAAATTCGTTCAATGAAACCAGATTTAAATATTTCTGTTGATGGAGGAGTAAGTTTTGATACAGCAGAATCTTTGGTTGCCGCAGGAGCAAATAAATTGGCTTCAGGCTCTGTTATTTTTGAATCAGATAATCCAAAGGAGACTGTTGATGAATTAAAGAATTTGGTAAGAGTAAAATAAAAACAATTTTTTGAGATCCTACACAGACTCATTTTAGTCAAATAAAAATTGACAAAAATGAGGTCGAGGACCGGATTGAATAAAAGATGTTTTTATTTTACTTAAATCTTTGTGTTATAATTTTACATAGATATGGGAAATATAAATGACGAAAAAGTTTGTGAATTACAATTAAAGTCTAACGAAATTAGAAAATCAATTATTGAATCTTTGACTTTGGCGAAATCTGGTCACACCGCTGGTTCTCTTGGTATGACTGATATTTTTACATACCTCTATTTTTATGGAATGAATCATGATCCGCAAAGACCATTTTGGGAAAAACGTGATTTATTGGTGCTATCGAATGGCCATATTTGTCCGGGACTTTATGCCACAATGGCGCACGCCGGATATTTCCGCACCGAAGAATTACAAACATTAAGAAAATTGGGTAGTCGATTACAGGGACATCCACACCGTGGAACATTGCCTGGAATAGAAACAACTTCTGGTCCGCTTGGTTCTGGAATTTCACAGGCGGTTGGAATGGCGCTTGCTTTGAAAATTGATTTTGGAAAAACTTCTGGGCGACATATTTATTGTTTGGTTGGAGATGGTGAATTAAATGAAGGACAAAATTGGGAGGCGATTATGTCTGCGGCAAAATATCGACTTCACAACATAATTTTGATTGTAGATAGAAATAATATTCAAATTGATGGTTATACCGAGGACGTGATGCCATTAAATGATTTAGCTGAAAAATTCCAAAGTTTTAATTGGCACATCCAAGAAATTGACGGCCATAATTTTGAAATGATTGATGACGCGATCGGCCAAGCGAAATCTGTTTTTGATAAACCATCTGTAATAATCGCAAACACCATCCCGGGGAAAGGGGTAGAGGAATTTGAAAGAAAACCGGAATGGCACGGTAAATCTCCAAATCCAAAGGAAGCAGAAAAAGCCCTAAAAGAATTACGAACTTTGGGTGGAAAAATTATTTGTGAGCAATTAAATTAAAAAAATGATCAGCAAAAACGTAAAATTAAATCCAAATATTTTTGAAGAAAACATTTCAATAAAACCAAACCGTGATGGTTTTGGCGACGGCGTCGTCGAAGCTGGAAAAAGTGATCCACGAATTGTTGTTTTGACCGCTGATCTTTCTGAGTCAACCCGCGCAAACAAATTTGAAGAAGCTTTTCCAAATAGATTTTTTGATATCGGAATTGCAGAACAAAACCTGGCCAGCGTTGCTGCGGGGCTCGCTGCGATGGGAAAAGTTCCATATGCCACAAGTTACGCGGTTTTCTCGCCTGGCCGAAATTGGGAACAAATTCGAACAACAATTTGTTATAACAATCAGCCAGTAAAAATTATTGGATCGCATGCCGGACTTTTAACAGGACCGGACGGTGGAACACATCAATCATTAGAGGATTTGGCGATTACGCGAGTTTTACCAAACATGGTGGTAATTTGTCCTTGTGACTATGAGGAAGCCAGAAAAGCGACGATTGCTTGTTCAACTAACAACAAACCAACTTATATTAGGTTGTGTCGTGATAAAACCGCAGAAATCACAACAAAAGATACTCCATTTAAAATTGGAAAAGCGGTAAAAGTTTTTGAAGCCGAAGACGATAAGCCGGATGTCGGAATTATTTCGACCGGCGTTTTGCTACATAAGGTCCTGAAAGTAGCAAATGACCTTGAACAATCGGGCACAAAAGTAGAAGTTTTAAATATTCATACAATAAAACCAATTGATGAGGGTGCGATTGTCGATTTAGCAAAAAGATCCGGCGCAATTGTTACTGTCGAGGAACATCAAATTATTGGTGGGCTGGGTAGCGCAGTTTCAGAGGTTCTCGCAAAAAATAATCCAACACTTGTTGAATTTGTCGGTGTAAAAGATCAGTACGGTCAATCTGGAGAAGGGGAAGAGTTATTAACCGAATATGAACTTGATGAAACAGCAATTCTCTCTGCCGTTAAAAAAGTTTTAGGAAGAAAATAAATTAAAAATCCGGCGAAATGCCGGTTTTTTATTTGAAAAAATAATTATAATTTTGCGCTACTTATTATTTAATTTTCACTAAAATTCTTTGATTTGATCGTGAAAATTTTGAATACATTCAACACCAAATTCCAGAAGAAACATAAAACCAATAAATATCCAGTAAACTAATAACATCATCGCCACAATTGGCCAGAGTATATAATAAATGATCGTTCCGACATTCATACTTTCTTTCTAATTAAATTATTGTTGGTTTGTAATACTTTGGTGCTTTTTCTAATAGTGCCAGTAATTCTGTTTTTGACAGATGTCCTGCCTGAGCCCCGACATATTGTACTACATTCATAGAATTTATTGGACCCCACATCAACGCTTCTTCAATTGAATGTCCAAGAGCAATTGCTACGGTAAAAGTACTAGAGAATGCATCACCAGCACCGGTTCTACTGACTGGCGGTTTTGGATCAGGATACATTGGTCCTTGTAAATATTTTGTTCCGTCAAAAACAAAGGCGCCATTTGGACCATCTGTGATAACCACGATTTTTGGACCTACGTCATGAATTCCAGATAAAAGTTTTTTAATGTCGCTTTCTTTTGTTTTTAAAATACTTTGAGCTTCTTCTTTATTACAAAAGAAAATTTCAGTTACGGCATACAAATCTTTTAATTCCTCAATACCTAATTTGATTTGAAAAGTTCCTGGTTGAAAAGCCAACTTTGTTTCCGGATGCCTTTTCAAATATCTGGCAATTTCATGATGATGTGAGAGAGAATTTTGAGAAAGGGAACTTAGGTACATCCATCTCGGCCCAGGATTTATTTCTGGAAATTGATATTCATATTCATTGTGGTGAACCAAAATTGTTCTTTCTTCGCGGTAACGCAAAATATAATTGTGATTTGATTTGTGGCCCTTGTGAATTCTAAGATAATCAGTATTAATTCCTTTTTCTCTTAATGAAAGCAAAATTTGTGAACCATTAAAATCATCACCAATATTTGTGACAATTCCAGTTTTCAAACCAAGCTTCATGGCCGCATGAACCGCGTTTGGAGAATTACCAGCTGCTGGAATTGTAACTTCATCCTGGTATGGAATTTTGTTACCAAATCTCATACACAATTCTTTTGATTTTTCTGGATTATCTGTTTCAATCCAGGCGTCTATTAATTCTATAAATGTGTCGACGACGGTGTCACCAACACCAAGAAAATCTATTTGCTCATCACTATTCATACATATTATATTAACATGAAAAAACAAGTATCTGGTATAATTAATTCTATGGAAAATGATAATCTTAATAAAAAATTATTAGAACAAATTGCCAAACAATTAATGGCAAGAAATAAGGGTATTTTTGCAGCAGATGAATCAAACGAAACTGCCGGAAAAAGATTAGCAGAAATTGATGTATCGAATTCAGAAGAAAATCGCCGTCAATACAGGGAATTATTTTTTGAAACCCCAGACATTGAAAAATATGTTAGTGGGGTAATTCTTTATGATGAAACTTTTTGGCAGGAATCTAACAGCGGAATAGTTTATCCAAAACTTTTGGCGGAAAAAGATATTTTGCCTGGAATAAAAATTGATCTTGGCGCAAAAGATTTTCCTGGATTTCCTGGTGAAAAATTAACTATCGGTTTGGATGATTTGCCAGAACGAGTTAAAAAATATGCAGAAAATGGAGCAACATTTGTGAAATGGCGAGCAATTATTACAATTGATGAATCAAAGAATTTGCCAACTGATCAGGCGATTGATGCCAACGCTGATTCTCTTGGTCGATACGCTAGAATTTGTCAGGAAGCTGGACTTGTCCCAATTTTGGAACCAGAAGTTTTGCTAGACGGCCCTCATTCTATTAAGAAAAGTGAAGATGTCACACGAGCCGTACTTAAAAAAGTTTTTGAAAAAGCAAAAAAATACAAGGCTCACATTCCCGGACTAATTTTGAAAACTAGCATGGTTATTCAAGGAAATAAAAATCCTGACGAAAATTCTCCGGACGAAATCGCTGATGCAACAGTACGCGTTCTGGTTGAAACTGTTCCAAGAGATATCGGTGGAGTCGTCTTCTTGTCTGGAGGACAAACTCCTGTCGAAGCCTCGTCTCACTTTGACGCCATTGCGGAAAGAGAACCACTACCTTTTGAAATAGCTTTTTCTTATGGTCGTGCTTTACAAGGTCCGCCGATGAAAATATGGAAAGGCAAGACAGAAAACATTGATGCGGCTAGGGCAGAATTTATAAAACGTCTGAAAATGAATACTATGGCTGATGCTGGTGATTATGATATTAGTTTGGAATATACGGATTAAAAAGGTGTTGCTATTTCAAAATATCTATGTATAATCATTGTTCATGATTGAATTACAAGTAGAAAAAAGAGAAAGTAAGGAAAACAGCGTTGTTCTTAGGAAATCAGGTTATATTCCAGCTGTTTTTTATGGTCCGAAAGAAAAATCTACTCCTATAAAAGTTAGAGAAGGAAGTTTTATAAGTTTGTATGAAAATGCCGGAGAATCTGCAATTGTTGGTCTAAAACTTGGTTCTGATGAACACGAAGCATTGATTCATGATGTTCAATTTGATGTAGTTTCTGGAAGACCAATTCACGCTGACTTTTATATAATTGAAAAAGGAAAGAAAATTGAAGTCTCTATTCCACTGAACTTCGTTGGCGAATCAGCTGCGGAAAAAAATCTTGGTGGTGTTTTGGTCAAAGTTATTCACGAATTGGATATTATGGCGATGCCAAAAGATTTACCAGCAGAAATCGATGTTGATATCAGTTCTCTGGTTGATTTTAATTCAAAAATAAAAACTGGCGACATAAAATTGCCGGCTGGTGTTGAACTTAATATTGATCCAGCCGAAGTGGTTGCTCTTGTTCAGGAACCAAAAGAAGAAGTCGAGGAAGCTCCTGCTCCAGTTGATCTTGATTCTATCGAGGTTGCTGCGAAGGGCAAGAAAGATGAAGAGGGTACTGAAACTGACGAACAATCTCCAAAAGAAGACAAATAATTAGAAATCTTCCATTTTTAAATATAATGTTATAATAAAAGGCACCTTATGGTGTTATTTTATTTTAAAAATAAAAAGTTTTTTCTATCTTTATTTGTGGCTATAGTTGTAGCTTTTTTTATATTTAATTTTTATGAAAATCCAGTTTTTGCAGTCGATCTAACGGAAAGTCAAAGACGCGAAAGAGCTGAATTGCAACAAGAGTTAGACAAATTAGAAGAAGAAAAAGCCGAACTTGAAAAAACTTTAAATAAACAAAAAGGTGAATCGGCTTCTATTCAGGGTGATATTAATATTCTCTCCGGTCAAATTTATCGAGCAGAATTGAATATTAAGAAGAAAAATTTGGAAATAGAACGATTGAGCGGGGTTATATCTCTTAAAAAAGAAACAATCGAGGAATTGAGCAAAAGAATGGCTGATAGTAAGGCAATTCTCGCCGAATTAATGCGTCGAAAAAATGAAACGGACAAAACATCCTTACCAGAAGTTTTATTAGTTAGCAACAATTTAACAGATTTCTTTTCCGAGATTGATTTGTATTCAAGTTTAAATAGACAATTACAAAATTTATTTTATCAAATAAAAGACATATCCAATAAAACTGAATTAGAAAAACAACAATTGGCTTCTCAACAAGAGAAAGAACTTGATGCGAAATACGTTATTCAATCCGAAAAGAAAATTATAGATTCAAAAAAGTCGGATAAAGATACTCTGTTAAATATAAGTAAAAAATCGGAGGCAACTTATCAAAGTATTTTAACTATCAAGGAGGCAGAAATCGCAAAAATTCGTTCAGCATTAATCAAGTTTGAAGGTTCTGGTATAACCAGCAGAACTATTTCTTTTGGTGAGGCATATGATTATGCAAAATTTGCTTCAACAAAAACGGGTGTTAGAGCGGCATTTATTATGGCTATTATGCAACAGGAATCTGGTTTTGGACGAAATGTTGGCGGTTGTTATGTCTTGAACGGGGAAACGGGTGATGGAATATATATAAATTCTGGTGCACCATCAATTAGAAATATGTTTCCCGGAAATTTTAATAATTTTGTAAACATCACAAAATCTTTGGGATTGGATTGGAAATCAACGCCGATTTCTTGTGCTGCATATTATAATGGCAAACCATATGGTTATGGTGGGGCAATGGGTTACACACAATTTATTCCAAATACTTGGATGTTGGTTGAATCAAGAGTTAGAAGTCATTTAGGAATTTCTATAGCAAATCCGTGGGAAGCCAGGGATGCCGTGATGGCGACCGCCGTTTTCTTGCAGGATTTGGGTGCAGCACTTCAAACTTACTCGGCGGAATACAACGCCGCTTGTCGATATTACGGATCATGTTCTGTTCATGCTTATGGAACAAGTGTTTTGCAAAAAGCTATTGATATTCAGGTCATGATAAATAAACTTGAAAACTAACTTCTCCCCACCCATTATTTACCCCCCCCACTCATATTTGATACAATTCAAATAATCATTTAT
>CAYWTD010000005.1:0-21652 GCA_964461185.1 uncultured Candidatus Saccharibacteria bacterium
CAATTAGTTTATTGTAGAAATACTCAACAACATCTAAAATATTTTTTATACGATCAACAAAAAAATTAGTCGTTTGATAAGTTTGCAGTTCTGTAATTCCTTCTACTGTTTCAAGTTGTCTAGACGCGTGACTCAGATGTCTTTTATCCTGAGATTTCGTCTGATAAATTCCCCAAATTTCTTCGCCATATTTCATTTCCACAATAAACCTTGGAATCGTGGCCAGGATAATTATTACTAAAATCCTCCAATCTATGTGCAGCATAATAGACGCCGCCACCACAAAACCAATAATATTTATTATATTTGCTGTAAATTTCGAATAAAAATTAGCAATAACCCACGATTGACCAGTGTCATTTAAAAGCTGAATTTTGTCTCTAAATTTTGGATCTTCATGTGTTGCAACATCAAGAGATGCCATTTTTTGCGAGAATAAAATCTCTAGATCTACTCTTATTTTTCGCCAATTCAAAATGTCCCAAAAATCATAAAGAGATGAAATAAAACCATTAACCAGAATAACTGTTGGTATCGCTAAAATAAATAAGAAAAGTTCTGGCGTAAAAACATTAGAACCAAAATTTGCTGTTAAATAATTTATTAATAACGCCTCAGCCCCGCGACGGAAATATGGTAAAAAAGCAACGAAACAGGCCAGACCAATTGTCCACAACATTCCTTTTCTGGAATTCAGCCAAACACTTTTAAGAACAAAAATATGAACTCTCCACATTTCAGAAAAAGCGCTTAAAGTCTTGTTATTTGTGTCCTTGCTAGGATGTTTTAATTCAGTCATAAATCGCAAATATTATATCACATCGGCCCCATTTGCTTTTCTTTTATATTCTGTTAGTATTTACTTCGCTACGTTATGGCTACTACTTTGCCAATAATTCAAATAATAATTTCAGTGTTGTTAATCGCTGGAATCTTGCTACAAGTAAATTCTGCCGGAATGGGTGGAGCTCTTGGTGGTTCTGACAATGTTGATGCCGGATACCATACTCGTCGTGGCGCTGAAAAATGGTTCTTTAATGGAACAGTTATCCTTGCTATACTATTTGTTATAGTTTCATTCGTTTCATTTGTTTTGAACTAAATCAGGAAAAGTTTTAAGTACTTTTTGTGAATACAGAAATAAATTCTACATCAAATAATAAAGTTCGTTTTGGCTTCTTTAAAAAAATCTCAAAAATTGTCGAAACTTTTTCTTTAACCGAAAAAATATTTTTCGGAATTTTTTCAGTAATCCTAATTGTCTCCAGTCTTGGAATTTTAATAAAAGTAAATAACTATTTTTTGGTAAATGTGCCAGAAAGTGGCGGTGTATTACGAGAAGGAATAATCGGCACACCAAGGTTTATTAATCCACTAATTTCTGTTTCTGCCGCTGACAAAGATATAACTTCTCTTGTCTTTGCCGGATTAACAAGAAAGACATCTGATGGAGAAATTATTCCGGATCTTGCAGAAAGATATGAAATTTCAGAAGACGGATTGGAATACAGATTTTTCCTTAGAGACAATTTGAAATTTCATGACGGCAAAAAAGTGACAACTGAAGATGCTATTTTTACGGTTTTAAAAGCAGTCGATCCTGAAATTGATAGTCCGAAACGTCCAGAATGGATCGGAATTACACCACAAAAAATCAGTGACACAGAAATAGTTTTTTCTCTTAGACAACCTTATCCACCTTTTCTGGAAAGCACAACGCTTGGAATTTTACCAAAACATCTTTGGGAAAATATTTTGTCAGGCGGTTTCAATTTAAGTAAATTTAACACTGAACCTGTTGGTGCTGGTCCGTACAAACTTGATAAAATTAAACGTGATACAACAGATATACCAGAATCATACACACTATCTGCTTTCAAAAACTATGCTCTTGGAAAACCATTTATAGAAAAAATTGTTCTACAGTTTGTAAGCAATGAAAACAGTTTAATTGAATTGTTAGATGCTGGTAAAATCGATTCTTTTGGTGGAATAACTGCGAATACGGCAAAAATATTAGAAGATTCAGGCGCGCATCTTGTCACCTCACCACTACCAAGAATTTTTGGTCTTTTCTTTAATCAAAATGAATCTAGATTTTTGGCCGACAGTTCTGTCAGAAGAGCTCTAGAAATTGCAACACCTAAAGAAAAAATTATTGATGATATTATGTTTGGTTTTGCAGAAATTGCAGAAGACTCTATTCCCCCTGAATTAGAGTTAAGTAAAAGTTTATCTGGTGTCGATGAATCAAAAAATATTGTTGACGAGAATGAATCTATTGCCCAAGCGCAAAAAATTCTAGAAACTGCAGGCTGGAAAAAAAATGAAGATGGAATTTACGAAAAAGAAAAAGACGATCAAATAACAATTCTTTCACTTAGTATTTCAACAAATAATATTCCAGAATTAGTTAAAACGGCTAATTTGGTCGCTGAAAGTTGGCAAAAAGTCGGCGTTGAAACTACTGTAAAAGTTTTTGAGCCAGGCGTATTAAGTCAAACAATTATTCGCCCAAGAAACTTTGAAGTTTTATTATTTGGAATGGTAATTCACCGATATCCTGATTTGTATGCCTTTTGGCACTCTTCTCAGAGAGTAGATCCTGGATTGAATATCACAAACTATGCCAACATTTCAACTGATAAATTGCTTGATGAACTTAGGACTTTGACTGACAAGGAAAAAATTGAAAAGGCGGTGATTGGTTTTAATCAAAACATCCTCGAGGACAAGCCGGCCGTATTTTTATATACACCAGAATTTATTTATGTTCTTCCAAAAAAAATTAGCGGTGTGAAGTTTAATAATATTACTAGTGGAGAAAATCGTTTCTCAAACATTTACGAGTGGTTCATTGAAACTGACAAAGTTTGGAAAATATTTAATTAAAAATTTATGATAGATAATAGTAAACAACAAAATAGAACTAATAGAAGTTGGAGTAGTCCTGTTCATAACAGCAGTCATGTTGGCATAAGTCCAACGGGACCAAGTTTTGTCCGTGGTTCAACTCGTCCTGTTGGTCAACACAGCGGCGGAAAACACCGTCCGGCTCAACACATTAATCGTCCTGCCGGCCCAGCACATGCGAATCGCACCACTTCTTCACATAACGCACCACACAACTCTTCTAAAGGCAGAAGCGGTGGGAAACTTTCTCGTCACGCACCTTCCCTTCGAACAACATTACGACAACAAAGAAGTAACAAAAATTTAGAGAGACAAAAACCGCAACTTCCAATTCCGCCTCTTGGTGAGAATATTCGCATCATTACTATTGGTGGAGTTGAAGAGGTTGGAAAGAACATGTTGGCAATAGAAATTGGTGATGACATCATGATTGTTGATGCTGGTTTCCAATTTAAAGACGCAACTACTCCCGGAATTGATTATATTTTGCCAAACACAGGATATCTTGAAGAAAGAAAAGATAAAATTCGTGGAATATTTATTACGCACGGTCACTTGGATCACATTGGCGCAATTCCTTATGTCCTTGAAAAACTTGGAAATCCACCAATTTACTCAAGAAAATTCGGAGCGATTATGATTCAGAAAAAAATGGAGGACTTCCCCCATTTACCAAAAGCAGATATTAGAATCATCGATGGTGATGAAATCATTCGCGCTGGTGCAATTAAGGTTGAAACTTTTCTAATTTCACACACGATTCCTGATGCAATGGGATTAATCATCGAAACCAAATTCGGAGACATTGTTGTTATTGAAGACGTTCGTGTTGATAATATAGACGGTGTTCCAACACAAGAAGAAGTAGATCATTACAAAAGATTTAAAGACAGAAATGTTTTACTGCTTACCCTCGACTCAACTTCAATTGAAAAACCTGGATTTTCTATTTCTGAAAACGTAGTTGTAAAAAATATAGAGACAATAATAAAAAATACTTCAAACAGATTGATTATTGGAACTTTTGCTTCACAGGTAGAAAGAATTTTGGCAATAATAGAAACGGCTGAAAAATATAATAAAAAAATTGTTGTCGAAGGACGATCAATGAAATCAAATCTTGATATTGTTAAATATCTTGGTCTTATAAAAACAAACAACATTATTCCTGTGACAGAAATGGATCAATACCCGCCTGATAGAATTGTAATGCTTGTAACTGGCTCTCAGGGTGAAGAATTTGCTGCTTTAATGCGAATGGCTAACAAATCTCACAAATATGTCACCCTGCGTAAAACTGACACGATTTTGCTTTCTTCCTCTATTATCCCGACCAATCATTCAGCTGTTGTAAAACTAAAAGATAGTTTATACAGATCAGAAGCAAAAGTCATAACTTATTTAGATTCTGATGTTCACGCTTCGGGACACGGAAATCGTGATGAATTAAAATGGATACATCAACAAATTAATTATAAGTTTTTTGTTCCATTACACGGCCATCATTATATGTTGAGACAGCACGCAGAAATGGTCGAGTCTCTTGGTATAAAAGAAGAAAACATTGTTGTTCCTGATAACGGCTCCATTATTGAAATCAATGGCAATGAACAAAAAATAGTTCGTTTGCCAATGAAAGCCCCTCATGATCCAGTGACGGTTGACGGTTTGGCAATTGGAACAATCCAAGACGTAGTTTTGGAAGACAGACAATTATTGGCCGAAGCAGGTATTTTTGTCGTCGTCGCAAGCATCAACGTTAGAACTGGAAAATTGAAAAAATCACCGGATATTATTTCCAGAGGGTTTGTTTATTTACGAGAATCTCAGGAGTTACTAAGGAAAGCCCGTTTTATAACGCAAAAAACGGTCGAAAATCATTTGGCTCGTAACAAAGGTCCTGTTGATTTTGATCGCCTAAAGAAACTTCTTTCCGACGAATTATCAAAATTCTTGTTCCAAGAAACAGCCAAACAACCCCTAGTTATCCCAGTTCTAATAGGCGTTTAAATCGTTTTTTTGATATAATCTTTTAAATGTACGAACAAAGTTTAGATATCGGTTCGGGTATTTTAAAACCAAGAATTAAGAAAAGATTTATTTATCTTTTGACTTTTTTAGCGGCTTTTCATATTACACCGGCGATTTACGTTAACTCAATTTTTCTCGGACAATTTATTAGTGATGAAAAGGTTGGTTTTATTTTTACAATCAGTTCAATCTTGGTGCTGATTTTGTTTTCAAAGATAAAAAATATTCTGAGATTTTTTGGAAACTATAAAGTCTTTATAACAACGATTTGGGTAGATATTTTGTCATTGTGTGTAATGTCATCAAGTTTTTTTATCAATGAGTCAAGATTTGCAATAATTTTTATTGCCGCATACATTGTCGGATATGTTAGTCGTATAGTAATGCTACTTTGTTTAGACATATTCCTGGAAAATCAATCTATTGATACTAACACAGGAAAAATTCGTGGTCTTTATTTAACGGCACTAAACTTTGCGTATGTCGTTGGACCAATCATCGCAGGTTTTCTCATTATTGACTCGGTTGATTTATCAAGTAAGGCCGCGGGTATAACACCGGTCTATATTTTTGCGGTTTTGCTACTTTTCCCAATGCTATTTATTGCAAGAAAATACTTGAAACACTTTGTTGACAGTGATTACAAGAAAGAAAAAATTGTAAGTATTTTGGGTAGAATTTCCCATGATTTTGATTTGGTAAAAGTCTGTAGTACAAATTTTATTTTAAGTTTTTTCTATTCGTGGATGATTATCTATACACCAATATTTTTGACAACGATTGGATTTGAAATAAGCGACGTTGTAACCATTATTGGTTTTGCGTTAATTGCCTTTATGTTATTTCAATTACCAGCGGGAAGAATTGCTGACAAATTTATTGGGGAAAAAGAAATCATGACGGTTGGTTTTGTTATCGCCGGGATAGCGACAATTTCAATGTCTTTTATTTCCTCAACATCATTTTGGGTATGGACTGGAATAATTTTTACAACAAGAATCGGTGCCAGTATGATTGAAATAATGAATGAAACTTATTTATTCAAAAAAATAAATGATCAAGATGTTGATATATTAAGTTTATACAGATCAGTAAGCGAGTCTGCATATGTCATCGCTCCTGTTGTTGCTTCGATATTATTAACATTTGTTCTCGACATAAAGTATATTTTTATCGTCCTTGGTGCAATTGTTTTATACGGAATTAGATTTAGTATCACGCTGAAAGATACCAAATAATAAGCCACGAAATCAGTAAAGTTAAAGTTTTTTCAAAATATAACTAACATTTTTCTAACTATTTTCCATTGACTTCATTTACTAAAATAGACAATAATACTTTATGAAAATATTAATTGTAGAGGACGATATTTCGACCAGAAATGTCCTGCGAATGGGTTTGGAGGAATTGTCTTATGCTGTGGATGAAGCTGACGATGGAGAGCGTGGTTCGTATATGGCAAGAGTTAATAATTACGATTTAATTGTTCTGGATAATATCTTACCAAAGAAAACAGGAAAAATGGTTTGCGAAGAAGTCAGACAGGCTGGAGTAACTTCACCAATTCTTTCATTGTCGTGTAAAAATGATGTAAATACAAAAATTGATATGCTAGATACAGGAGTTGACGATTATATGACGAAACCTTTTTCATTTGCAGAATTGCACGCCCGAATAAAAACATTACTGAGGCGACCGCACAAAATTGAAGATACTATTTTAAGAGAAGGATCTGTTTCTCTGAATAAAAATACACACGATGTAATTTTTCAAAATAAAAAACTTTATCTAACCAGAAAAGAATTTTCTTTGCTTGAATTATTAATGCAAAATGCCGGAAAAGTTGTTTCTCGTTCCACAATAATGGAAAGTGTTTGGGACATCAATGCTGACCCTTTTTCAAACACCATTGAAACCCATATTAGAAATTTACGATCAAAACTAAAAGATCGCACAAAAAGTTTAATTAGAAATATTCCTGGACGTGGTTACAAATTTCACTCGCTTGAATTAAAAAAATAAAATCGGTCTTGTTGTATAAAATTATTATTAAATCTTTTTTTCAGCTTTTTCTGCTTTCTTTCTATCGTTATCAGTTAAATATTTCTTTCGTAAACGAATATTTTTTGGAGTAACTTCCAAATATTCGTCTTCTCTCATCATGCCCATCGCTCGTTCCAAGCTCAAATCAAACGGCGGAGCGAGTAAAACAATACCGTCAGATCGATGTGTTCGGATATTGTTTAGTGCTTTACCTTTTACAGGATTTACAAACATATCTTCTCCTTTGACGGTATAACCAACAACCATTCCTTCATAAATTTCTGAACCAGGTTCAATATATAAAACTCCGCGCTCCTGTAAATTTTCCAGAGAAAATGCCAAAGCCTTCCCTGTTGCCATCGAAACCATGGAACCATATTCTGTTTTTTTAACTTCACCTGCCATTGGTCTGAATGAACTAAACATACTGGTCATAATTCCCTCGCCTTTTGTATCAACAATGAATTCATTTCTATATCCAAGTAAACCACGAGTTGGAATATCAAAAGTCATTTTCGCTTGACCATGTTTTGTTTCCATATGAGTCATAACCCCTCTTCTATTTCCTAATTTTTCAATTATCGCGCCGGTAAATTCTTCGGGAACTAAAATAGAAACTTCTTCAAACGGTTCTTGTTTTTCACCATCGATTTCTTTTATGATTACTTCTGGTTGAGAAACAGCTAACTCAAAACCTTCTCGACGCATATTTTCAATCAAAATTGCCAAATGAAGTTCTCCTCGCCCATAAACTTTAAACCTTGATCCTTCATCAAAATTAACTCGCAGACCAACGTTTACTTCTAATTCTTTTTCAAGTCTCTCACGAATTTGACGAGAAGTTAGAAAACGGCCGGCTTTTCCGGCAAACGGAGAATCGTTAATAAACATATAAAATGACAAAGTTGGTTCATCGACAATAATTGCCGGTAAAATCTCAGAATTTTCATTTTCAACAAGCGTTTGTCCAATATAAATATCAGGCAACCCGGCGATCATCACAATGTCCCCGGTTGTTGCCTCCTCAACTTCTTTTTTATTCATTCCTTCAAAAGTGAAAAGTTTTGTAATTTTTCCTGAGAAAATTTTTCCATCATTATCTTTGGCAAAAACCTGTTGACCGTTGCGAATTTTTCCAGAATAAATTCGACAAATACCCATACGACCAAGAAAATTATCATAAGCTAGATTAAAAACCTGCGCCTGCAATTCTTTTGCTGTTTTTTCTGGATTAGAAGCGGCTGGAACTTTTTCCAAAACCGTGTCAAGAATTGGCATTAAATCAACAGCCTCATCCTCCATCTTGCTTTTAGCAATACCGTCACGTCCAACGGCGAACAAAGTAATAAAATCCAGTTGTTCATCTGTCGCGCCAAGATCAAAAAACAATTCATACACTTGATCATGAGCTGTTTTTACATTTGCAGCCGGCTTATCAATTTTGTTAAGAATCAAAATTGGTTTTAGACCAAGTTCCAAAGATTTTTTTAGGACGAATTTAGTTTGTGGCATCGGACCTTCTGCAGCATCAACAACAAGTAAAACCGAATCAACACTGCGCAAAACTCGTTCAACTTCTGAGCCGAAATCCGCGTGACCGGGAGTATCCAAAATATTTATTTTTGTGTTCTTATAGAAAGCAGAAGTGTTTTTTGAATAAATCGTAATACCGCGCTCTCTTTCCAAATCGTTTGAATCCATAGAGACGCCTTCACCAACCATGCCAGTCTGACGCAAAATTGAATCTGTCAAAGCGGTTTTTCCGTGGTCAACGTGGGCGATTATTGCGATATTTCTGATTTCCATAAATTTAAATATTATTGTTTCGGTTTATAAATGTATCAATTTATTTGCCTTTCGACAAATGACCATGGTCGACAAAAGTTAGGGCTTTACCTTTTTTGTTTCCTCGACCTGTTCGACCAATTCGATGAACATAATCATCATGTGTTTCTGGTATGTCGTAATTGATCACATGACTCACATCTGGGATATCAAGACCTCTAGCCGCAACATCAGTCGCCACTAAAATAGAGATTTCATCTTTTTTAAATCCATTCAAAGCTCTTTGACGCTTGCTGTGATTTTTATCACCATGAATAGAATCTACTTTGAAACCACGCTTAACCAAATCTCGTGATAATTTTTCTACGCCTCTTTTTGTTCTTCCAAAAATCAAAACCTTACAAAAATCATTTTTATTTAATAATTCGTGCAAAATATCAATTTTATTTTGATCCCTACAAATTGAGACAACATCTTGATCAACATTCTTTGCTGTATCACGTTTCTTGACCGAAATTTGAATTGGATTATTCAAGAATTCACCAATTAATTTCTGAATTTCAGGTGACATTGTCGCAGAGAAAAATAAAGTTTGTCTATTTTTTGGCATCAAAGACATGACATATCTCATATCACCAATGAATCCCATATCAAGCATTCTGTCAGCCTCATCCAAAACTACACTATTAAATTGCGCTAAATTAATTTTCTTACGAGTGATCAAATCTTTTAATCTGCCCGGCGTACCAATAATAAAATTATATCCATAACGAAGTTTTGCCATTTGTGGGCCTATATTCATTCCACCAACACAAACGACTCCAAAAATATTCAATCCTCTGGAAAGAGTTTTTAGATCATCATCAATCTGAATTGCCAATTCTCTGGTAGGGACAATTATAAGAACTTTTTCCCGATTATTATGAATAACTTTGTTCAACAACGGAATCAAAAAAGCTGCAGTTTTTCCAGTTCCTGTATTTGCAATCCCAACAACATCAGAACCTTTCAGAACCTCTGGAATAGCCTTGTCCTGAATTGGTGTTGGAGTTTCAAAACCTTTTACTGCTATCGTATTTTTTATTTTGTCATGAATTAGAAAATCGCTGAATTTATTCTCAGGAACAAAAACTTCTGGATTAACCTCTTCTACAGCTTTACAAATAAATCTGGAAACATTGATACACTCAGATTTTCTACCACCTCTTCCACCGCCGCGACTACCTCCTCGACTACCGCCTCGATTGCCGCCGCGATTACTACTATTATTGCTGCCACCGAATCTTTGACCACTAGTTTTATTACCACCAAATCTGCGTCCTCCGCTAAAATTTGATTTAGCACGAGAAAAATTATTTCCTTTTTGATACATATATTATTTAAATTTTAATAAAGTTAACTTTATATAACTCTTTAAACTGACTCGATTAAAATCGACAGAATAATTGTCTCGAGAGACTTATATAAAGCCTTTATTTCGACTTGCAATTCCCTACAAAAATCAGAGAAAAGAAAACTAATGAGATTCTAGTTACCGGAAAAGTATAATAAAAAATTAGATATTTGTCAACTATGAAAAATCTTTGTTCTTTTTAGTTTCAAAAGCGTCGTCGGAAATGAAAAATTATTAGTAAAATCGCGAATAAAAGTTCCTGACGAAACAATAAAGGAAACCTCAAAAAATTGCATTTCTGCATTATCGTCTTGAAAAAAATTTTTCCAGGATTTAATAATTTTATTTTGACGAAAATTGCCATTAACTAATCTAATAGAAGTCAAAATATAATCTTTAATATTTTCGATAGAAACTTTTTCTGATTTTATAAATTCGACCTTTTTTATCTCAACATCTCTAGTCGGACGTTCAATATCAATATTTCCCATTTTAAAATGATCAAAAAGTTTTATTCCTGCGACAGTTTTACCAGAAAACCATGGATATTTTTGTTTTTTAATTTCAATAAGTTTTGAAATTTCTAATTTGATCTGTTCATCATCCGGTTTTGTGATATTTGCCTCTTTATCCTCAACAATTCCTAGAATATCCCCGGAATCCGTTTTCATACCAACGACGAATGTTGCAATATATTCTTTATCAAAACCAAGATACTTTTCACGAGATTTATTCTCGTCACCAACAATAATTAACATTTCCCCTTCCGCCATCGGATCCAATCTTCCAGCATATGAAAGTTTTTCATTTTTCAATTCTGGTTTTTCTAACCGCAAACGATTTATCAATTCAAGCGGTGTTTCCCCAACTTTTTTAGAAATAAAAATCATTTACAAAAAATTTTAGCTTTGTCCGGCAATAAATTTTCGATTAATATTAATCGAAACATAACCAAGTCCAATGAAAATGAAGCCTAATATCACTAACGCAAGCGGCCAACCCAATGAATTTGCAAAGAATTCTCCTGTGATGTAGACCATGTGTATAATTAAAAATAATGTACTCATGATTAAAATTACACGACTTTTTAGAAAAACTGAAACAACTACTCCAGCGACGGTCATGACAAAGAATAACAATTTCCACAAATCATGTTCGAATACCTGGCTGAAACCAGCACCCAATAGAAAAACCGAACCAAAAAAGTTTAATGGCGCAACCAGTTTTCTATAATTATTATCACGAAAAACATAACCAAATATCAAATAGCTGATACCGATAAACATTGTCATGTAAGCCAGAAAATCAAAATGAAGATAAAAATCCCCTTCTATTATTGATTCAACAAATTGGTACAAAAATATTGTTCCGTTAGCAAAGGCAAAAAATGTCAAAATCACATTTTTCTGTACCAGAGAAAGAATTAAATAAAATACAAATACCCCGCCGAACAAAAATGTCACTGGCCAAAAGGAAATGGCGGCGAGATTAAATTCAAAAATTGTAACAATTAAACCAATTGGGATGAGTATTCCTCCAACGGTGTGGAATATGTCACCAAGGCCACTTTGTGCTTTTGCGTTTAACAAAAGAGAACCCATTATTGCAAAAACAAATCCAAGAATTAAAGTAGCGGTTAATCTGCCAAAAGTACCCATATCAGACCAAACCTGGGCAACGAAAAATATTATACCCAGAACGACGATTATTGCGCCTATTGTATACAAAATTTTTGTAAGTGAAATATTTTTTTTGTGTTCAATATTTTCAGTAATATTATTTTTTACGGGTATTGTGTGGTCAAACAAAGAATCAACCTCTGTCTGCGTAATTTCACCTGAAGATAATTTATTTTTTAGTTCTGACAATAATTCTTGTTTTTGCATGTTTTTATATTATTTTATTATCCAGCCTATAAATTTATAGTTTCGTTGATAATATTCGTCTCCATAAATCAAATCTATTTCTTTTCTTTTGTCCCCCTTCTTTAGATAAGTACGATAATTAGAACGGCCACCAAAAATAAAGCTGCCACCATAATCATATCCAGATGAAACGATAACCCCTTCTGGTGAAGAAATTAAATTACTCAGATTCAAATTCTGTGCGTCGGAAAAAGTTATTTCATTGCTAGTATTGGTTTCCACATCATAAATGAATAAATGAGTATTTATATTTTCATCAATATCCATAATAAGATCATAGTCATAACCAACTCTGTCATTGCGTTCAACCATTTCTAGTCTATTATTCGTTACTTTATATATATCTCCAAGGTACGATTCACAATTATATCTATTGTTATTATCACAAACAGCATAGACAAAATTGTAGTTAGTTTTTAATAATCTTGATGGTATATAGGTTGTTAGCAATACTCCAATAATAAATAAAAAAGGCAACAAAAAGGCAACAACTATAATAATATTTCTCTTTTTTGATTCATCCATAATTTATAATTATATCACAAAAAATAAAACCCCCAGATTGGGGGTTTTATCACAAAAATCTTGTCCAATTATGAAAGATGCTTTGAAACTAGTTTTGTCATCTCAAACATAGAAACAACTTCTTTTCCGCCAAATACGGCTTTTAGATTCGCATCAGCGATAATGTTTCTTTTGTTCTTTGGATCTTGAAGATCTTTCCCTTTTATGTAAACCCACAAGGCTTTAACAACCTCTGATCGTGGCATTGGACCTTTTCCAACAACAGCGGCTAATTCAGGGCTAATATTCATAGGCTTCATAAATGCAGAATTTGATTTTGGCATGTATTTAAAATTACTTACTTAATAAACTGCTGTCTATATATGATACAGGATTATTGGCTAAATACAAATAAGAAAACCACCCCAAGCAAATGCTTGTGGGTGGTGTCGGCTCGCCTAGCGACTAGGCGGCCATGAAGTCCGGAATTGCCTTCCGGACGCTGACCAAGTGCTCCTGGCGCCGGACGCGATAGGGCCGGCCGTCACGTGCGGTCATTTCGATATGGACTCGTCCGCTGCCGTCCTTACATATGAACCGGCCGGTGCGACGTTTTCTATCGTCGCCAAGACGCTTCGAAACGTACCACGCAATCTGATCACGCCCAACACTGAGCATAGACAACATGGTTTTTGTATCCGTTTTGCGACGCGGAGCTGCCGGAGCCGGGGTCATTTTTTTGGCCTCGGAATTGGGCCAGGCATATTCGGGCAAATATTCCCGAACTCGATTCGGCGAGCGGTAATATTTGCGGCGGCCGCAATCGACGCAGAAGATCAGTCCGACGAGGCCGACTGCTGTCCCGGTCGTCGCCGTCTGAGCGGTCGTTGCGTGAACTCCACCATCGTAGAGGATCCCTGAGAATCCCCACGTGATAAGTCCCACAAAACCCAGAATTGCCAGAACGCCAAGAAAACCAATCAACTTACTCATTTAACAACTCCTTTTTAAGGTACCGAACCATTCGATACTCTATAAATTATCATAGCATACTATGCAACAAAAGTCAATAAACAAAATTCACACTACCAATAATTCAAATCAAAACCCCCAGAATTGAATCTGGGGGTTGTTGGTCAATCACAGTAATGTGATTTTCCGTAAATCAAACAGAATGCTTGAACTGAGGATTTAGATGGAAAACATTCCCAAGCGACCAACCCCAACGAGGATCAATCGTGCGTGAACTGATAAACCATCCATTATCTCGCCTACTAATTCCAACCGACCTTAATTTACCAAAACGATTTCTCATGAAGAAAACATTTGGCTGCATAGGACCAGAAAAGGGAACGTCTCCCCTTCTTTCTGATCTTTGCATTATTTGGTACAAACCGACCAGATCAAGTTCGTAATCGGGACCAATGCCGTCAATAACATCGAGTACCATTGGTGATCCAATCATCTTGCTTGCAGAAACAACATAGCCAGGTCGTGGTCCAATTTCTTGATCCAGAAACTCATGACGAAATTCATGGCACATGCAAGAAATTCTAACTTCGGCCTTTCTCCTGGTATCAATCCTAAAATGTTTTTTTGAACTAAAAACCTCCTTGAGAGCGGGAACCTTGATAACGGGTTTTATCAAACGCAGATATGTTGCTTCCCACGAATAAACCTTTGGTATTATTGTTGGTTTTACCGCGGAAATATCAATTTCGATTGAAACATCAACATCATCAGAACTTGTCTCAATCCCAATATCAACATGGGGCAAACCTTGCCCGACGATATCAATTTCTGTTAGTCTCTTGGATTCTGTTTCACCTCCCTTAGTCAATTTTTCAGAATCAAATTTAGTATCTTGTTCTGCGGAGCGAATAACGTCTACCATATAACCTCCTATTTTTAGACCATTCTGTTCTCTTGTAAAAGAACCTTACGATTATAAAGTTACTCCTTTAAAGGACTTGAGTCAAATAAAAAAACGGGCTCAATTGCTTGACCCGTTTTTAAAACAAAATTTAATTCGTCTCTGTTGTTACAGAAAAAGTTCTAACTTTTTCTTTTTCTTCTTACCCATTCGATATGAATCGGTTTTCAGTTTTTCCATGATAAGTTTTCGCAACTCATCTGAAACATCCTTGATTTCAGTCATCTGTCCATTGGGCCGTCTCTTCCCTTTGCGAAAGCGTTGAAAAATTCGCACTTTCGTTTGAATAGATCCGCCGACATCATATCTGACAGTAGAAGAAACGTGAACATAGATATTTGGGTGGAAAACATGTTCGAGTTCCACAAACATCTGTCCGCTCTTCTTCATCCAAGCGTCAATATCTCTAATCAACTTTTTCATCTCATCTCCTTGTGTTTATAAGTCAAAAAACTCTTTTCTGGTTTAAAACATTAGCACAAGAATATTTATTAAACAATTTCAAAATAATTTATTCCTTCAAAACTTTCCAGACTTCTACCATCGCCAAGGTGTCTAGGTGGCAATAGTCTTTTAGGGCTTGAATTTTCATATTTTTATCCTCTTCAGAATATTCATCGCCAACAATTCTGTTCCACGTATCAGAAGCCGTTCCGCCCTCCTGAATATGCATTTTTTTATAAGATAAATTTGGAACAAGAGCCGGCAAGACATATTTTATAGAAGCGCTACCATAAAATTTTGGATGATCATAAACAAGGGTTTTTCCAGAAAATGGAACCATTAGATCAACAACACGCTCGTTAACATTTTTCATAAACTCTTTAAATTGAGGTGCGCGTTCAGCGATTTGCATATTTATTCCTTTTTCAAATTTTTGATTCCAGACAATAACACTGCCAGTTTCTGGTAAATATTTTTGAAGCGCAGAAGCAAAAAATTCATCCGGACAAGTTTTTTCTGTGTGAATAAATTCGTAATGTGATAATTCTGCACCCGAATTTTGGATTACGTGTAAAGAAAACTGAAATGGAATTTGTTGATACGGTCTAAAATTATCAAACCTGGGTAATGCAGAAGGGTAGGTTTCATAATCCAAAAAAGCAATTGGATATTTTATCGTTTCCAAAAATTGTGCAATTCCTTCCTGATCAATATATGTACGATTTGATTGGGCTGTATCAACCTGACGACGTTGTAATTCAGACAATTCAAAATCTGATGGCACATCATTTATATCCAGAATATTACTGTCCACCAATTCCTTTAATTTCTTTTTACTGTTTCCAATTCTGGCAATATCGTGAACAGAATATTCGGGAATATCCGAATTTGAATATTCTGATGTGGTGCAATGTGAACCTCGGCCTTTTAAAATACAATCACAATGTCCTGGTGGTTCTTTTTCGCTCGACAAAACTTCATATGCTCTTTCCATCCGCAATTTAACTTCATCTAGTATTTCATTAACTTCTTCTGTTAAGTCCTCTATTATAAATAAACCAAAAACATTTATTTCTCCTTTTCTTACATAATCTTTATTTAGACGAATTAAGAAAGTTTTTCCGAGATTAATCCCCAGTTCAGTGATAACATTTTTTTGAAAAGCAATATCAATTAAATAATCTTTTGTCTTTCGGCCGCCCTCTTCATCAGAAGCTGTAGAAGATTTTACTTCGTAAATATCATATTTTTCTGTTTCAGAATTCCAAACGATAATATCAGAAGCGACCGTATATTTTTCAGAAATAAACACCGGTTGATAAATCACTGGTGTTTTTTCAGATAATAATTTTTTTGTAAGTTCTGTGTCTTCGCGATTCTCAACCAGAACACCGTCGACAAATAATTGTCGCGCCAATTCGTCAATTTGGTTACCAGTTTCAATAATATTTTTTTCAAAAGAAGAAAGTGGATATTTATAATAAATATCCGGCTTGTGAATTTTTAACCAGGCGTTTTTTTGACAGTCCTCAAAAGTTATAAAATTAGTTTTAGAAAGTTTCATTGTTTATTTATAATTTATCATATAAGAAATCAACAAACTAAACAATTTATTATTTTTGACACATATTACAAAAAATGTTTATATGTTGAAAGATCCGTTCCTGGAAAATCAACAACAAGGAGAAAAAGTGTCCCTGAAGGTTTCAAATGGAGTGATTGACAGTATTACGAGAGAAGATGATCAGGTGATAATTCACGTGAAAGGAGTTTCGAAGAATTACATCGTCGTCGCAACAGCGGATGAAGCGAAAGCAAATCATCTGAAAGTTGGCGATGACATCAAATATACTCGCAAATCATCAAATTTTGGCCGTTTCAAGGCCAAATGTCACTATCGACTTCACCACTGATTTAAATCAACAACCCCGCCAACCAACGTTGGCGGTTTAAATTATATTAATTACTTTAGTGACTCGATTATACCAGTCGCGACTATTGCCGCGGTTTCAGCACGCAAAACAGCGTTATTGATTTTATAAAGTTCAATTTTCTTGTTTTTAAATAATTCTATTTCTTCATCTGACCAACCTCCTTCTGGACCTATTAATAAAGTTAATCGATTATCAGGGCCTTTTAATATTTCCAAATTTTTTTCACCTAATTCAGAGAAATTTTTTCCTTCGATATGAAAAGCAATAATTTTATCACTGGATTTTTGTACTATCGCAATAAAATCACTTAATTTAATCGGTTCGCAAATTTCAGGAACAAAATCTCGGCCAGATTGTTCGACGGCTTCTGTTGCGATTTTTTTGGCTCGATCCAAATTTATATTTTTCTTCTCCGTTCGATCAGAAATAATTGGCTGAAAACGAGAAACTCCAAGTTCTGTACATTTCTGAATTACTAATTCATCATTCTGATTTTTAATTAAAGAGAAAGCCAAAGTTAAATTAGATTTTTTTATTGGATTAGATTTTTTATCAATTAAAGTAAAATCTAAATTTTGTTTGCTCTGATCAACAATTTCATAAACATAATCAAAACCGCTGTTATTAAAAAGAATAACTTGTTGTCCAACTTTGGAACGAAAAACACCCACTAACTGATGAATAACTTCTTTATCAGAAAGAGAAATATTTTTCTCTCCTAGATTTGATGAAATATAAAATCGATGTAAACGCATTTTGATTAATTTGATTAGAAAATCTTTCCATTATTAAAATTTAATGTTAAAAATATGTTTAACATGAAAAGCCACAAAAAACCAGAAATATTATCACCTATCCAGGACTACACTTCTTTAAGTGCTGCCATAAATAACGGCGCAGACGCTGTTTTCTTTGGAATAAAGGGCTTTAATATGCGGGCTGGGGCAAAAAACTTTACAGTCAAAGATCTCCCTAAAATTGCCGAGATTTGCCACAAAAATGATGTCAAAGCCTATCTTGCAATAAATACAATTATTTATGAAGAAGAAATAAAGAAAGTTGAAGAAATTTTGAAAAAAATTAAAAAAGCAAAAATTGATGCGATTATTTGTTGGGATTTGGCTGTAATAGAAACTGCCAAAAAATTAGAAATTGAAACTCATATCAGCACTCAGGCCAGTGCTGCCAATTCAAAATCTGCGGAATTTTATAGAAAATTAGGAGCCAAAAGAATTGTTCTCGCCCGTGAATGTTCTTTGGATCAAATCAAGAAAATTAGACAAAATTCAAAAATAGAAATTGAAATTTTTATACACGGGGCAATGTGTGTCTCAGTTTCTGGTAGATGTTTTATGTCTCAATTTTTATACGGAAAATCCGCTAATCGCGGAGAATGTAGACAGCCGTGTCGAAAAAAATATTTGATCAGACAAATTGAAGATAATGAAAAGGAACTAGAAATTGGAGAAGATTATGTTTTAAGTCCAAAAGATATGTGTACATTATCTTTTATTGAAAAGATTCTGGAACTTGGTGTTGATTGTTTAAAAATTGAAGGGCGAAACCGAAGTCCTGAATATGTTGCAACTGTCACAAAGGCCTATCGGACAATTATTGATTTTTATTATTCAAATAAAAAACATGACAAAAAGTTCTGGGAAAATTTTGAAAATTTGAAAAAGGAATTGGAAATAAAATTGGATTCAGTTTATCACCGAGGAAAAAGTAGCGGTTTCTTTTTAGGTAAACCAATTGACGCCTGGACAAAAACCGACGGTAACGAAGCTACACGAAAGAAAAATCATATTGGCAAAGTTATAACTTATTATAAAAAGATTGGCGTGGCCGAAATATTAATTCAAGGAAATTCAAAAATTAAAATTGATGATACTTTGATTTTTCAGGGACCAAAAACTGGTAGTTACGAAGAAAAAATTTCTAGTATAGAAAAAGATCATAAAAAGATTTCTTTTGCTTCACAAGGAGAAAAGATTGCTATTAAAATAAATTCTGTCGTAAGAAAAAATGACGAGGTTTATTTGGTAAAAGTTAAATAAATAAACAAAAAACCGGCATCTCGCCGGTTTTTTGTTATAAAATTATTAATACAAATTTATTGATTTTTTGCTTTTAGAAATAAACCAAACAAAATCAGTGCGATAAACATTAATGCTCCCAAACCAAACCAAATTACATTATCGCCAACAAAAGCCATTGCAGCTGCGGCGGGCATTGAATTAGCCGTATTTTTTGATTCATCAATTTGTTCTGAATCATTTTCTGTTTCCGACACTCCCTCATTATTTTCATTATCTGCAGCGTCTTCATCTGTTTCTGAATCAGGTTCAATTAAGTAAGAATCGTTGTAAATTGGAAAAGAAGTGGTTGTTACAATTGTAGGATTTTGATGTTCGTTTGTTTCAGGGTTTGATGTATCATCAATATCATCATGCGTGGCTTCTGTAGCTGCACCCAAAACCATTGGTTCAGAACCATCATCCGTTGTCTCGTCGTTATCGTCATTTTGTATGACAACTCCCCCACCACCAGACCCTGCTTTAACTCCAACCACACACGAGATACCGACAACCATTTGACCGTCACTTGAACTAACATTTATAAAAGCTTCTTTATCGCCAGTTGTAGAATATGATTTTGAAACAGTTTCACTGTCGCCGGATAAATCATCATCTCCTGACCATGTAATTGAATACGGTTCAGTGCCACCAGAAATTTCGGCAGTCCAGTTCACTGTTGCATTTCTTCTAACCGAACTTGAGTTTGCGGAACAGGTCGCACTCAGAATTTCAGGAGTCGCGAAAATCTCTACAGAACCACAAGCGAAAGGCCCCGAGATAATTTGGCCATCAGCTGATGTTATTGTATTTATCAGTGCGCTTTTTATACCACCAGAAACATATGATTTTAAAATAGAGTCAGAATCTCCTGACAATTCTTCGTCACCAGTCCAACCTATATTGTAAGGTTTAATTCCTCCAACAACTTCTGTTGTCCATCTTATTGGCACCCCTGTTTCTCCTCTGACCTCATTTGCTTCACAACCACGAAAAGTCAATTCGCCAATTATTGTGACATCACAATAGGTATAGCCAGTATCACCTAGACCGTCAGTGACGGTTATTTCCGCCCATTTTGAAATAGTTACATTATCAGATGCTGTAACATAAGATTGTGAAAAATCTGGATCACTAGACATATTTCCATCTTCATCATTCCAATCATAAGTATAGTTCCCGTCCCCACCAGAAACATTTGCAGACCAAGTAACAGATCCACCGCTTGAGATTTCTGATGAATTAGGTGAACATGAAACATCCAAAGCCGCATTAACAGTAAGCGGTAAAGAAACTATATTTATAGCTACAAAAAACAAAGCAAATAATAAAATTTTGTAATTTTTCATATAAACAAATTATACACTATTTATATAAAATGTCAATAAAATAAAATCCCCTGATCATTTTTGTGATCTGGGGATTTTCTGCTGGTTTTGAAACTATTTCGTATAAAGTACTCTTAACCAGCGCTCTTCTGTTCCGATTCTGGCCGCATCCAGATGCCACGTAGCCTTCCAGGGAAAATTGGTTGTAACGATTTCTGTTCCAACAACTTCACCTGAAAAGAAATTTCTCCAAGACGTTCCTGACAAATCAGGGGCGGATTGAAGACGTGGGTTTGTCCCGGGCTTTGATGGAAATTCGAACACGACTGCCATCGTTGCCGTTGTCACCCCGGCGTTTGTCCACACCGAAGGAAAAACATTGACAAACACGACATTCGTCGCATCTTCTCCGGCCAAGGCCGACAAAGAAAGCAACACGGCAATCAAAATAACAAATAACTTTTTCACTCTTTTCTCCTTTGTTATAAATGGAATTAATTAAAAAAGAACTAACACATCAAATAAAATTATACATAACTTGTGTGTTTTGTCAAATATGTTTATATATTTATAATAAAAAAATGGTGGTTCTCTTTCGAAAACCACCATTAGGAACGACGTGTCGTCGATCTTAAATTAGAATTACTCTGATCCATAACCATTTTTTCTTCATACCACACCTCCCTTTCTTTTCCGTTCCAAATCAGTGATGTCTTACGGAAAAATATCGTAATCGCAAAAAGTGATTTCTGTGATTCTGATAATGGCGACTTTTCCTTGATGAAACACCAAAAGAATTGATGCCAACATCAAAAGGAATCACAAACCACTGGTAAAGACCAAGACGTATTCTGCATTCCATATTTATCTCCTTATAAAGAACAAGCGGAATTCTCCAAGAAAAAAAGTATACAACAAATTAATAAAACTTCAAATAATTAATCTAAACTTAATTTAATATAAGCCAAGACAGCTTTTATATCCGCGGGTTTATCGCGACGGTAAGAAAAATATTTTTTATTACAAAATGTACATTCTGGGGAGACTGAAATTTTATCCAAATCAACACCGACAGAAATTAATTGATTTTCTACGACTTTACTTAAATTTAAATAATAGCGGCTTTTTATATTTTTTAAACATTCTTTGTATTCTGAAAAAATATTTAGTAAATCTTTTTTTATTTCAAAGTGACAATCTTTTATATGTGGACCGATTTCAATAAAAATATCCTTCACGTTGCATGAAAACTTTTCTATGAAAATCCTAATCATCTCTTTTACAATTTCACTTTCTACGGCTTTCCAGCCTGCGTGTACAATTCCAATTACATTTTTCTTTTCA
>CAYWTD010000006.1:0-21334 GCA_964461185.1 uncultured Candidatus Saccharibacteria bacterium
TAAAAGATAATCTCTTACAAAAGCGCGAGATGGTCTTGTAAAAAATTGTCCCCACAAAGTTACGCAAATAAAAAATGCGTCGTTCTGTGTAAGGATTATAGTAACAAAACAAAACTTGGTGTCAATATACGACACAATAAATAATACAAATACAAAAGACTAGAAATGATTTTTATTCGATCCAGTCCTCGGTCTACGACCTGCGGAGGATCTCAAAAAATATTTCTAGTCTTTTGAGTTTCTATCTTTATTTCAACTCTACTTTTGCACCAGCTTCTTCTAATTTCTTCTTTAGATCTTCAGCAACATCTTTCTTTAGACCTGTTTTAACATCAGCAGGAGCAGCTTCTACTAGGTCTTTTGCCTCTTTTAGACCAAGACCAGCAGCTTCCTTAACGACCTTAATAACAGCGATTTTCTGTGCACCAGCCTCTTTTAGATGAACTGTAAATTCTGATTGTTCTTCTTCAGCAGCACCCGCTCCAGCAGCTGCAGGAGCAGCAACAGCAACAGCACTAACACCGAATTTCTTTTCTAGTAATTTAACAAGTTCGTTTAATTCAAGAACGCTCATTGTTTCTATTGACTCAACGATTGATTTGAATTTTGCAGGAACTTCTACAACAGCATCTACTTTTTGTTCGTCCATAATTTTAGTTTAGGAATTAATAATTAAGTTAAGCTGATTTTTTGTCAGCGATAGCTTTTAATGACATAACAAAACCTTGGATTGGTGAGTTTATAACGTTTACAAACATTCCCAACAAAGTTTCGTAACCTGGGATTTGAGCGATTTCTTCCATCTCGGATTTTGATAAATATTTATTTTCAAAAACACCGCCAAGAATAGAAACTGCGTTTTTCAAACTTTTTTGAAAAGCATAGATTTCTCTGGCTGGAGTAGTGGAATCATCGGCATAAACCAAGGCTAATTCGCCCTCGAGTTCTGGGAAACTTCCATCAATTTTTGTCTCTCCAAAAGCTTTTTTAACTAGGGTTTTCTTTGCTATGTACATTGAAACTTTATTGCTTCGAAGTTGTTGTCGAATTTTTACAGTTTCAACTGATGGAACTTTGTGAAAATTAACAAAAACCACTGATTCTTTTTCAGTAATATCTTTTAATTTTCCAAGAATTTCTTTTTTTTGTTCTTTGGTTATAGCCATAGTTTTTTATTTGGCTTCTTTTAATAATTGACCTAAATCTGTTTCTTTGAAAATTTCCTTACGGAATTTTTCTAAAGAAAAAGACCACGCAAGGCCGTGGTCGATTTCTAATATAGTTCGCTTCAAGTTTTTGAATTTACGAATAAATTCAGAAACCTGGCGACCTAGAGAGGTCTTATGCTATTTTCATAGCGCCTCTTTTCTTTGGCCTTACAGTAAATAACTGTAGCAAAGAAAAGAGAGAAGTCAATGATTACTGCTCAACAATGTTTGGGTTCAAGATACAACGCAGTACGGTACTGGAGACTGATTCTGGATTTGGATTTTCATCAGTTGTTTTATCCGTACAGGTTATTAAGTATTCATTTTGAGGATCGACCTCTACCCTGGGTCTTTCTTGTGGATCATCAAGAGGATAAGTTACTGAGTCATCAACAACTGTTCCATTAGAATCTGTGATAATACATTGTCCTTCTGAACTTGTGTCTATACCCCATTCAATAGTACACATTTCTCCTTCATTAACAATTGGTGCCGTATTAGGGCTTAAACCAAATATAACCCAATCATGGATGCTTAGGGGAACTTCTTCATCTTCACCAACTCCTCCTTCACCAGATCCTCCGCCACCAGATCCCCCGCCCGAAGAACCGCTCGCATTACACGACAAACTTCCACAACTCCAGGAATATAAAATCGTATCACCAGAAGTCGTCTCAGACATATTTGTTAACAAACCAGAAGCGCATGCCTCTGTACCTGTCGGATTACTAAAAATATTAGTACTACCATCTGCCGTTCCACACTCACCAACGTTCGTATCAGCCACACAAACCTTCCATGCGGATGTTGTATATGAACCAACACTAGCTCCGCCATTCTCCAATAATCGTTCTTTTCGTGACTGTGTTAAACCGCCGACTGATAAATTTTTGCTAGTGCAAAGAACACCAGTGTTTGTTTTGATACACACGTTTGGTCTATTCGAAGAACCGTCTACTTTAACAGTTATATTTGAGCAACCAACACCTCTGACCAGACAATTCAAACCACTACATGTAATCACCGCGGGATTTGAAGAATATGCTCTTACGTATGGATTTGCACCGTATACTACAATTTTTCCATATTGTCCACCAGTGTCTGATATCGTTCCGACACTACCACAATATGGTGTATCCCAAGCCCCCCCATTAAAATTATAAGAGCAAGAATTGGAATAATTAAACTTGAGCCAACCATCTTTCAGAGGGGTTTCCCAAGAATCACCACCAGGGGTCGCCGTACCGGGGTTCAGTGTAATTGTATGTGTCATTGTTACAGTACCAGTAGTGACAGGTCTACCATCATTTTTAACCCAAAAACTACCTGCTCTTGATTCGGTTTTTGTTTTTCCTTGGTTTGAAATGGATTCGGCTAAAATTTCTTTAACTCTTACATCACTATAAATAAGATTAGCAACAAATACTGTGCCAATTACAATTAAAAAGATCACTAACGCTAGAATGATTTTTTTGTAATTTGAGACATTTTTAAACTTGTTCATTCTTAAAACAACAAGAATGGATATCAATGAGATTAGTAATATAAGTCCAATATTAAAGTAATTATAAAAATTTTTTACTTTCGACCCATATAGTAGACGACATTTATCACCTCCTATGTCTGAACAATTATACACAGCATTATATTCTTCAACTAAATCACCTTGTGTATTAAAGAGTTCCGCTCTTAATTTGACATTATCATAATCTTTGTTGGAAACAAATTTGAGAGCTGCGGCCGACATCTGTGGACCAATTTCTCCTTCATATTCACCAGCCGCAATAATATTATTAGATTTATCAACTAATGTTAAAGCGAGTTTGCCGCTTTCCACAGAAGCAATCGAGTGGAAACATGAAAATAAAGTTGTCTCTTCGCCCTTTAGTATCGGAAAATTATTAATAGCAGGATAGTTAATTCTTGTTTTTCCAACATTAGAAACCACACGAATGTTTACTATTGATGATGCACCCTCGTTTGTTGCTTTGATTTTTAAGTAATAGACGGGCTCTTTGACTTCGCTTAGAACATAAGAGAGATCAGTTTCCCCATTTGCATCAACTTTTACAGTTTCTGATTTTGTATCAATCAAATCTTCACTCCTTAGTGAATCCCAATAATACAATTCATAAGAAATATCGACTGAAATTTCTTTATCAGACAAATTCACTAGTGGCTGAATAAAAGTTACCTCACTGTTTGGTTCAACTTGTGGCCAATCACCAATATGTTGATATGGTTCGTCGTTAACCTCTGTCGAATAACGATCTAACTTGAAAACTGTCTCGTATGAATCTTGAATTTCAAAATTAACAATACCAACAACTATCTCATTACTAAATGGTAGCCCACCTAAATTAAATCTTTTATCGACAGAAAAGAAATAGGTTACTATATATTTTCCGCTTCCCAGAGAAGACGGAATCTTCCAAGAAAAATTTGCCGCCTTTCTGTCATTGGCCGCAATATCAATATCCGACACCGCAATAAATTCATCAATCACATCATGACCGATTGATTCAAAATTTTCACCATCATTTATTTTCGCTATTCTTGCATAAACATTTCCTTCAACAACGGGATAACTATTCTCATTTATAATTTCCCCAGTAAAATTTACACTTTCTCCCGCTTTATAAATTTCTTTTTCTGGTCCGGTACTTACCTGAACACTTTGAAATCTGTACAATCCCTCATCGAAACAATCAACTGGTTCTAGCCTATTTGTTGTCTCTTGCGCCAATACAAATGACGGTAAAATAGCTAAGATAAAAAAACCCAATAATTTTTTTCTAAGATTCATAGTAATATTTTATAAACTTATAATAATGTTTAATTATATTACAAAAAACCAACTTAGATAATTTTAAGTTGGTTCTTCTGTGGATAGCCTAATAAACTTTCTAAGCCCTACCCGCCTTGATACTTTCTGCGACATTATTTGGAACAACTTCGTAGTGATCTGGTTCTATTGTTGCCTGCGCACGACCCTGTGTCATAGAACGAATTGTTGTTGTATAACCAAACAATTCAGATAGTGGGACTTTTGCATGAATAGTCGTAAGTCCGTTTCCACGATCTTCCATACCTTCAACCTGTCCACGTTTCGAACTGAGGTTTCCTGTAACATCACCTGTAAATTGTTCTGGGGTAATTACCTCAACTTTCATAATCGGTTCAAGTAAAACTGGTTTTGCTTTTTGAGCCGCTTCTTTGAAAGCCATTGACGAAGCCAGTTTGAAAGCAATTTCTGACGAGTCGACATCGTGATATGAACCATCAAACAACTCTACTGAAACATCTGTCATGCGAAAACCAGCAACAATACCTCGATCCATTGCTTCTTTGAAACCCTTTTCACAAGGGGAAATAAATTCTGCTGGAATTGCTCCACCCTTGATAGCATTAACGAATTCAAATCCAAGACTTCTCTTGATATTCTTTGGCAAATCTTCATCCTTAATTGTTTTATCCAAAGGTTTAATTCGAATTTTAACGTGACCGTATTGACCTTTACCTCCAGATTGTTTGATATATTTGTGTTCAGCTTCAGCCTCACCCATAATAGTTTCTCTATAAGCAACTTGTGGTTTACCAACATTAGCCTCGACATTAAATTCTCTTTTCATACGATCAACAATAATTTCCAAGTGTAGTTCTCCCATACCAGAAATAACAGTCTCACCGGTTTCTGCATCACTTGTTACTCGGAAAGTTGGATCTTCGTCTGACAATCTCTTTAGCGCCATACCCATTTTCTCCTGATCAGCTTTTGTCTTTGGTTCGATCTTCATAGAAATAACAGGTTCGGCAAATTCAATTCGGTGTAATTCAACAGGATGAGATTCATCACACAATGTGTCAGAAGTTTTTGTTCCCTTCAAACCAACGGCCGCAGCGATTTCACCAGCATAAACTGTTTGAACTTCTTCTCTTTCGTTTGCGTGCATTCGCAAAATACGTCCAAGTCTTTCTTTATCACCAGATGTAGAATTGTATACATAAGAACCAGCAGAAACCGTTCCGGAATAAACTCGGAAATAAGTTAGTTGGCCAACGAATGGATCTGTTTGTAATTTGAAAGCCAAGGCCGCAAAAGGTTCTTCATCAGAAGACTTTCTTTCTACTTCTTCACCAGTTTTTGGGTCAAGTCCCATAATCGCCGGAACGTCAATTGGGCTTGGTAAATAATCAATAACACCATCCAAAACAAGTTGAACACCAACATTCTTTAAAGATGAACCCGTAAAAACAGGAACAATTTGATTGGCAATAGTTCCTTTTCTAAGAGCCGCTTTCAATTCTGGAACAGTTATTTCTTTTCCTTCCAGATATTTTTCAGTCAAAGATTCATCAAGTTCAGAAATTTTTTCAATTAATTCGAAATGATATTTATCAGCGTCGGCTTTTAATTCATCCGGGATTTCATTCTCTACAACCTGATTACCCATTTCTCCTTCAAAGGTATAAAGCTTCATTTTCAGCAAATCAACAACACCTTTTAAATTAGATTCTTGACCCCAAGGAATTTGCATTCTGACAGCATTTTTGTTCAATCTTCTCAAAATTGATTGGTATGATCTTTCAAAACTTGCTCCAGTTCTATCCAATTTATTGATAAAACAAATTCTTGGAACTTTGTATTTGTCAGCCTGTCTCCAAACAGTTTCTGATTGTGGTTCAACACCAGCAACACCATCAAAGACAACAACACCGCCGTCTAGGACTTTTAGCGATCGTTCTACTTCTGCAGTAAAGTCCACGTGCCCTGGAGTATCAATAATGTTGAATCGAGTTTTTGTAGAAGCGTCTTTGTTCGCCTCATAAGTTGGGGTCCAAAAACAAGTTGTGGCAGCCGAAGTAATTGTAATACCTCGTTCTCTTTCTTGTTCCATCCAATCCATGATTGCTGCACCATCGTGCACTTCACCAATTTTATGAGAAATACCTGTATAAAACAAAATTCTTTCAGAAGTTGTTGTTTTACCAGCGTCGATATGAGCAATAACTCCGAAATTTCTAACTTTTTCTAATGGGTAATCTCGTGACATAATTTTATATTTTTAAATTATTTAAATAAGATTAATAAAAAAATTTGGCCCCACCAAATTTGTAATAGGCATAATACAGCAGAAGACCTAAAAAGTCTACATATAAATTAACTGTTTTCTGGGCAATTTTTAGAATGAAATAAAACAAAAAACGAGACCTTCGCCTCGCTCTTTTTTCTTAATTATATATAAATTACCAAGCAAAGTGAGCAAAAGCCTTGTTCGCCTCAGCCATTTTGTGAACATTTTCACGTTTTTTGCAGGCTTCACCTTCATTTTTACTTGCAAGAATTATTTCTTCGGACAATCTTGCTTTCATTGGCTGACCTTTCTTTGAACGAGCAGCTTCTAAAATCCAATTCATAGCCAAATATAGACGTCGATCCATTCTGACTTCTACTGGAACTTGATAGTTTGCTCCACCAACACGTCGTGAACGAACTTCCATAACAGGAGCAGCGTTTTTGAGTGCCAATTCAAATATTTCCATTGGATCTTCGACTTTCATTTTTTCTTTTACAATATCCATTGCATCGTAGAATATTGTTTGGGCAACGCTTTTCTTTCCGTCATGCATCAAATGGTTGATGAATTTAGAAACCTTTGTTGATTTATATTTAAGGTCTGGTTTTACAATATTTCGATTTTTTACTGGCTTTCGCATGATTATTTAAAATATTAATTAGCTTTTGGTTTTTTCATACCATATTGACTGCGTCCCTTTCGACGAGTTTGTACTCCTTCAGAGTCAAGAACACCTCGAACGATTGTGTATTTCAAGTTAACGTCTTTTACACGACCACCACGAACTAAAACCACTGAGTGCTCTTGTAAATTGTGGCCAATACCAGGAACATACGCGGTAATTTCAGCACCGTTAGTTAATCTGACACGAGCAATTTTTCTAATAGCAGAGTTCGGTTTTCTTGGAGTTTTTGTTGTTACTTTTGTACAAACACCTCTTTTAAAAGGAGACATATAAAAAGTTGGTCTGTTCTTTAAAGTATTGAAACCACGAGTCAAAACAATCGCTTTTGATTTTCTAGCGACTTTGTTGCGATTTCTTTTAACCAATTGATTTACTGTTGGCATAAGTGGAAGGTACTTTACTATATAGATATATAAAATGCAAGAGAAATTTATTGACGCAAATACTAATTATTAAAGTCCAGTAATTAGCCTTACTAAAAAGTAAACTATCGGCAAAATAAACCGCCACATAAAAAACACGACAAACAATATTAGAAAAATTCCCGATCTTTCAAAAACGGCTCTGATTTTTAGAGAATAACTGCTTGGCAAAATTGAAAACAAGACTTTTGAACCATCTAGAGGCGGAATTGGAATAAGATTAAAAACTGCCAAAACAACATTTATCATGACTACAGAGAGGGCTAAAATAACAAAAGAATCTGGCAAAGACAAAACTTCATAAAATCTGATTAACAAACCAAAAACAATGGCAATTATAAAATTAGAAGCCGGACCGGCAATTGCAACAATCATTTCGCCCCATCTTTGATTTCTTAGATTATAAGGATTATATGGAACCGGCTTTGCCCAACCCAAAATCAATCCTGTATTCATAATTACAAATAACATTGGCAAGAAAATTGAACCAACCGGATCAATGTGTTTTATTGGATTTAGGGTTAATCTGCCTGCGTATTTTGCTGTCACATCTCCCAAATACAAAGCCGCGTATCCATGAGAAACTTCATGAATAATCACCGACATTATTAAAATAGCTATGTTAAAAATTATTGATCCTTCCATATTGCAAAATTGTATAAACATGATAGCATGACACGAACAAAGATAAAAACATGGCAAAAACCTGCGCAATAACAAAAAAGTCATCATTAGTTGGAGGTCAGTACTCTAACAGAATTCGTGCTACAAAATTCAACCCGGGCGGTAACAAACGTCGATATGCAAATTTGCAGAAAAAAAGAATTTTCGTTCCTGAGATTGGAAAAAGCGTCAGTGTTAATGTTTCAACAAAAGGACTAAAAACTATTACAAAAAATGGTGCCTATAAAACACTAAAAAAGGCCGGCCTTATTTAATTTTCGACAAACCACAAATTTTCTCCATCGGATTTAAAAACTATGGAACCCAAAGTACTCGTCTCGAGTACTTTTGTTTTTTTGTCCGACAATAAATCTAAAACTTCTTTGTTTGGATGACCGAATTTATTGTCAGCGCCAGCAGAGATAATAGAATATTCTGGCGAAACAATTTCTAAAAAATCGATTGCTGTAGAAGTTTTTGAACCATGATGTCCGACTTTTAAAACATCACTTTTTATAGAAATATTTGCTGTAATATTTTCCTTATTAGTAAAGTAAGAAATTATCTCTGTTTCTACCGACTTTGAAACGTCGCCTGTCAACAAAAATGAGGTGTTGTTGAAAACTAATTTTAATACAACCGATGTGTCGTTATTGTCTTCAATAGAATTTGCATCAATCGGCCACAAAACGTCGAGATATATACCGGCCTCTTCATCCAGAATAATTCTGTCTCCGGATTTCAAAAATATTCTATCAGCACGTTCAGATTCATTTAATTTTTCTAACTCTAAATACAAATCCGCGGAATCATTTTTATCTGAAGTCGCATATTTTTCAATTTTGTAGCGTTTGAAAATTTCCGGAAAGCCCCCTATATGATCTAAATCTGAATGAGAAGAAATAATCATGTTAATTGTGCGGTCATAGAAAAGCATGAATTTTGAAATCTCTCTGACAACAGCACTCGTCGCGCCGCCGTCTATTAATATTTGATTTCCATTTGGGGCCTCTATAAATATTGCGTCGCCCTGACCAACATCAAGAAAAATCACCGTTAAAAATTTCCTTGATTTTTCAAAAGAAATAATTGAAAAAATAAAAATTGCAAAAATAAGAAAAAAAGAAATTAAAAGATATATTCCTGTTTTTCTGAAAAACTCTGGAAAATTCACGCAGGAATTAAACTCTAAATAGATAAAAATTTTATAAAATTTCTATAAAGAATTAATCTGCTATACTAGAAAACAATTAACAATATGAATAACAAAATTATAATTTATACTGACGGTTCTTCTAGGGGCAATCCTGGACCGGGAGGTTATGGCGCCATAATAATTGAAGGAACAAATATAGAAGAAATTGGTGACGGAGAAACAAGAACCACAAATAATCGGATGGAAATTTCTGCGGCTTTATATGCAATTAAAAAAACTCCTGTCGGCAGCAAAATCAGATTATTTACAGATTCGGGATATTTGATAAATGGAATTACAAAATGGATCCACGGCTGGTTAAAAAACAATTGGAAAACTTCTGATAAAAAAGATGTTTTAAACAAGGATTTGTGGCAAAAATTATTTGACGTTGTAGAAGACAGAGAAATTGAATGGTTTCAAGTAAAAGGACACGCCGGAATTCCTGGAAATAACCGTGCGGATGAAATTGCCACTGGTTTTGGTCAAGGCGAGAAAGTAATTCTTTTTAAAGGAGACCTAAGAAACTATGAAATAAATGTTTCAGAACCAACGAAACAAGAAATGTCCGAAACATCAGATCGTGAAAGAAGAAATACGCGGGCGTATTCATATATTAGTCTGGTAAATGGAGAATTAGTTAAACACTCGACTTGGTCAGAATGTGAAGCCAGAGTAAAAGGAAAGGAGGGGGCTAAATTTAGAAAAACTATTTCTGCTGAAGATGAATTGGAAATAATGAGAAGCTGGGGCGTTAGATAGGCGATAAAATCTTTCTAAATTTTTTTGTTTTAAAGCGGGGTTTTTGGCGGCAAAATAAATAGGTGTTTTCCCTGTCTATTTATTATATATTTGCTGGAACAATTATTGGATCAATAATTTTTAATTTTGTTTCCTTAATATCTATTTACTTCTTTTTTTTAACCGCTGTTAGTGTTTTTGTCGCCATAGCCTCAAAAAATAAAATTTTTATTGCTTGTGCCATAATTTTTATTTCTGCGTCCGCTACAATTTGGAGTGGATTATCAATTTTCAAGGAATCAAAAATCGTGCAGCATGCGGAAAAAGAAATATCAGTCGCTGGAGAAATTGTTGGTGAAGCAGACAAAAGAGAAACAAATACTAAACTGACAATTTTGGTCGATTTTTTTGAGGTTGATAATCAAAAAATATTTACAGATGAAAAAATTATTATAACGGTTGCAAATTATCCTGAATACGAAACAGGGCAAAATGTTCGTGTAACTGGAAAAATAAAATTACCAGAAAACTTTAAAAACGATGTTGGAATTGAATTCAATTACAAAAAATTTCTTGAAAAAAACAGAATTTATACTTTGATGTACTACCCTAAAATTAAACTCTTGGGGTCTGATAATAATTTTAATTTTGTAGGTTCAATTTATAAAATAAAACAACTTTTCCTGGAAAAAGTTGGCCAGATAATGCCATCACCTGAATCAGAACTTCTTGGCGGGATTTTGCTTGGTGTGAAAAGATCGCTTGGCACAGAATTGGAAGATAACTTTAGAAAAGTTGGATTGGTTCATATCATTGTTTTGTCGGGATATAACGTGACAATTATCGCAGAGGCCATTCTTAAATTTTTTAGTTTTCTGCCAAAATTTTTTTCAATATTTTTTGGTGGGATTTCTGTTTTAATTTTCTGTATTATGGTTGGCTCTGGCGCAACTGTTGTAAGATCAACAATTATGACAATTCTGGCACTCGTCGCCAGAATTTCTGGTAGAACATATTCCGTTAATCGGGCTTTGTTTTTTGCGGGATCTATTATGCTCGTAATGAATCCGATGATCTTGTTATACGATCCATCATTTCAATTGTCATTTCTTGCAACACTTGGTCTAATAAATTTAAGCGAGTTTGTTAAGAAATTCTTTCCATTTGTCCCCGAAAAATTAAATCTAAGAGAAATTACAACGGCAACTTTTTCTACACAAATAACAGTTTTGCCTCTTCTTATGAAAATGACTGGCCAGTTGTCGATTGTTGCCCCGATAGTAAACATAATCACTTTGCAATTTATTCCACTTACGATGCTCCTTGGATTTATTGCGGGTCTTTCTGCTTTTATAAATGAAAGTTTGGGAATTTTTGTCGGTTTTGTTCCCTATTTATTGCTTAAATATATTTTGTTTATAGTAAATTTTTTTGCGGAATTTAGATTCGCGACAATTAATTTATGATTAACCAATTTGCGCCTCGCCAACACCAAAATATTGTCGGCCATTATTTAAAACTTCTGTTGCCCCAATTAGCAACTCATATTTTCCTGCCAATAATTCATAATCAAAATTTTCATCAGTCTCATAAATGCTTGGTAAATCTTCGCCTTCATGAGGTCTTGCTACATCAAAAATCAAAGTTTGTCCTTCGCGATTTTTTATAACAACAAAACTGTGATTTTCAATTTTTTCGTCACTTTCGGCTGATGAGGTGACACCACCAACATAGGCAGATTCAATACCCACTCTTTGCAACAAATACTGAGCAAGTGCCGCTCTTTCGGCGCACATTGTTTTTCCTTTCATCTGAGATAGAGAAGGGGTTTCATTTTCAAACATCGCGTTTCTTTCGCTCGGGTTTGTCTTTGAAACTGGATCAATTTCAAGAAGTTTTGAAATTTTTCTTTGGATTTGAAAACAAACGAAATGCAAATATGGGTCAATTTCTGCATTAAATGACCCAAGATATTCTTCATATAATTTACGATTTTCACCTGATTCAAAAACCTCTTTCATGTTTTCTTCTGTATATCCAGGCAATTCTTCATCAAAATTTTCAAAATCAAGTCTTAATTTTGTTGTTAATTCGTCAGAAAATACAGTCCCTCCAACGGGCAGTTCTTGACCATTAAATAGTTCGTCCGCCCAAACTCCACGAAACAATGTTTTTATTTCCTCTGGTCCAAGTTCAGAGTCTTCTGGTCTTCTTTTTTCTAATCCAAATTTTTCCATTTTTATATGGCAATAATACACTTAATTTGTTTCCACCTCAACAATCCGTAAACGCAATTCAGGGTAGCGACCAAAATCAGATTTTTCCAAGTTTGCCACCAAATTAATCTTTTGACCTGAAATTATTTTCGACAAATATTCATTTTCACTTGCAAAAAATTTTATTGCTGTAATTAATCTGCCATCGGACTTTCTAAAGGAAAGTTTTAAATGATTTTTTTCTTTTCCGAAATTTTCAGCTTTTTCAATGGTTAAATTTTTAAATAAGAATACGGGTTTTTCATTTCCAACACCAAAAGGTGAAAGTTTTTGTAAATCATTGAACAAATTCCAATTCACATCGTCTAAAATTAATTCGGCATCAACTTTTTTAGAAACTTTTTCAAAATTATTTTTTGCTTTTTTATAAGCTTTCTCTAATTCTTCTGACAAAGTATAAACTCCGTCATCATAAACTATAAAACCGCCGGCCATTTCATGCCCACCAAATTCTCCAATAAAACCAGGAGGAACCGCATTCATCATTTTTACCAAATCAATTGTTCCGTCAGAACGACAAGAACCTTTTAAATTTTCACCGCAACCACGGCCCCACAAAAATACCGGTTTTTTATACGCTTCAACAATACTGTTCGCCGCGAGACCAAGAAGAGACGGCGACCAATCAGGACTTCCTTTTACGACAATTGATTTATCGTGTTTTTTACCGAGATCTTTTTTTATTTCTTTCACCATTACCGCAACGGTGCTTTTCCTCTCAGCGTTAATTTTGTGTAAATGTTTAACGGTTTCATCTGCTTCTGCATCAGAATCAGTAAACAACATTCGATAAGCAGTTTCCGGTTCGTCCATTCGAGAAGCGGCGTTAATCCTTGGCGAAATAGAAAAACCAACGTCGTCTTCGACAATTTTTGTTTGATCAACTTTGCATTCTCTTAATAATCGAACAAAACCTTTTCGCGGACTTTTTCTCATTACGGCCAATCCGTATTTTGCAAAAATTCTATTTTCCCCCACAAGAGGAACCATATCAGACAAAGTTGCAATTCCCACCATATCCAACAACCACTTTTCCCAACCGGGATTTATACTTACACCATTAATATTTGAATTTCCTTTTTTTATTAAAGCCTGAACGACTTTAAAAATTACTCCGGCGCCACAAAGATTTTTTTCCTTATAATTACAACCTTTTTGTTTTGGATTTATTACAGCAATGGCTTTTGATTTGTGATCATTTGGGTCATGATGATCCGTCACAATAACGTCAATATTTTTTTCCGTGGCAAAATCAATTGGTTCAACATCACTAATTCCACAATCAATTGTAATAATTAATTTTGTTCCCTGTTCGGCAATTTTTTCGATTGCTTTTTTATTCAAACCAAAACCCTCTTTGTTTCTATGCGGAATATAAACAAAGAAATTCTTGAAGCCAATTTTTCTAAAGAAATCTGACAAAATAACCGCGCCCGGAATTCCGTCGGCATCGTAATCACTGTAAATACAAATTTTTTCGCCATCTGAAATCGCGCGTAAAATTCTCTCTATTGCGATACCAATATCTTTTAGATCAAATGGATCATGAATTCCCTTGTCATAATCAACAGATATAAAGGCTTCGGCCTCTTCATTAGAGCCAAACCCACGATTCCACAAAATTTGGGCCAAAACATCAGAATATTTGTTCAGCTTCTGGCGATTTTCTGTAGAGATTGTTGGAGAAATTTTATAATCCATAGTTTTTGTATTCTAGCACAAGTCAGATAATAGAATATTTAGTTAAATTTCTGATAAAATACCTTTATATGAACGAAGAAAAAACAATTTTTGAGAAACTTGTGTCAGGAGAATTACCTTGTGCAAAAGTTTATGAAGACGAGGAAACTTTTGCTTTTTTAAACATCAAACCAAATTCCATTGGCCACACATTGGTGATAACCAAAAAGCCGTACAGAAATATTTTTGATTTACCAACAGAATCTGCAAAAAATTTATTTGCTTCTGTGAAAAAAATTTCTATGGCCATAAGGAAAGCGATAAATTGTGACGGGTTAAATATAGTAATAAATAATGAGAAAGCTGCTAATCAAGTTATTTTCCATATTCATGTTCATCTAATTCCAAGAAAAAACGGCGACGATTTGAATCCCGACAAATACGTCACATACAAAGACGGCGAAATGGATTATGTGGCGAAGAAAATTGCTACCGAATTAGAATAATTTTCTTTAAAACTTTTTTATAAAAAAATTATCCAGCCGTGACAGAATCACTCGTGGAATTGTTTTTTAAATAAAGGAGAAAAATGCAAGAGTTAATTTCCAGCTTAGTATGGGTTTCTGTATTTCATTTATGGTTTATTTATTGCCTGTGGTTTTTCTATACAGTAGTTACCGATCTATCAAAGGGACCAATAAATTTTCTAGTAAAGAAATATAAATCTCTGCAAAACTAAACCACTGACGACTTTTTGAGTTCCTCCTCGGGAACGAATAAAAGCCGTCAGTGGTTTTTTTCTTACTTATTTAATTCTTTTAATATATCTAAAAATACAAAATGATTTAGGCTGGCTCGACCAATAAGCAATCCATCAACCTCTCCTTTCTCAACAATTTCTTTGCAGTTTTCTACATCAACTGATCCTCCGTATAAAATAGGCACACCCATCGCATCTTTTCTATTATAAATTCTGGTCAAGATCTTTTTTATAAACAAAGTCATTTGATGAACTTCGTTCGGAATCATGGCTTTGTGGCCAGCACCAATAGACCAAACTGGTTCATATGCAATTATTATTTTTTTTATGTCATTTCTTGAAATTTTTGAGAGAGAAAGATGAATTTGTTCTTCGATAACACGCAAATATTTTCCTGAAAGGTCGCGTTCGGACTCACCTACACACAAAATAGGAATTATTCCGTTATCAACAGCCGCTTTTATCTTCATCGAAATAATTTCATTAGTCTCACCGAGAGCCCTTCTTTCCGAATGACCAACAATAACAAAACTTACACCAATTGATTTCAAAATTTCTGTACCAATTTCACCAGTAGATTCCGTCTCTTGTTTATGTGAAACATTCTGCGCACCAAAAATAAATTTTGTACCTGTGTAATCATTTGCCAAATCACCCAAAAAAACATCTGGTGGACAAATGACATTTATAGTTTTTGGAGTCTTTGGATTTTTTTTCTTTAAATCAGAAAATATTTTTCTGGCATCTCGCAAATTATCTGGGTTCATTTTCCAATTTGCAACAACTAGTTTTTTATTTTTCAAGAGATTCTTTTTATCCATACTGATTAATTGTAACTATTTTTTATCACAAATCCTAGTGGTGTGAATTTAATAAAGGTGTTTATTTTGTCGAAATGACGACAGTTGAAAATCTATTTTAAAGCTTCCTTCAAAATTTCAAAATCTTTTTTAAGGGATGGGAGCATATTTCGGTTATAAACAGCTACGGCTGGGTGATATAGCGGCACTACAAACAAATCCCAATCTTTTGAATAAAATTTCATTCCATGAAGAGTACTTATCGGTCCCAAACATTCAGCCAAGCCCATTTTTGTCATTATATACTGCATCGAAAAACGACCGAGTGTCACAATAATTTTTGGTTTTATTATTTCTATTTGTCTGTCCAAAAACGGCGCATAAATTTCAATTTCTTCCGGTTTCGGATCGCGGTTATTTGTCGGTCGATCCTTTACAACATTTGTAACGTATACATCTTCTCGGCTTATCCCAACATGTTTAAGTAATTCATCCAAAATTTTTCCCGAAGCGCCACAAAATGGTCGGCCTGTTTTCGCTTCGTTTCTGCCGGGTGCTTCGCCGATAAACATAACAGACGCGTCATAACTTCCATCACCAATCACTGGGAAAACGCCGTTTGCGACTCGTTCGGCATATAAAGGAGACTCGATCAAATTAAAAATCTCGTCGCGAATTTTCTTCATTTTATCAAGCTTTTTGGAATTTTTATTAACCATTTGTAACTATATTATCACAAAGAAAATCTTCAAGCTTGTGACAAATTTTAAAAAAATTAATTAAATAGTTCCAGCTAAATTATATATAGGACTTATCATAGACAAAGCAAAGAATCCAACAGCTGCGCCAACAATAATCATTAATGCTGGTTCAATAATAGTAGAAATACTTTTCATTTTTTGATCAATTTCATTTTCGTAAAAATTCGCAACCTGAACCAACATTTGTCCAAATTCGCCGGTCTCCTCACCAACCTGCATCATTTCTGAAACAAAAGTCGGAAATAATTCCTGATTTTCTGCAAAAACTTTTGAAATCGGCAAACCTTCTTCAGTATTTTTCATCGCTTTATCCAAAACTTCTTTGTAGTAACTATTCTGGATAACGTCTTTTGTTATATCAAGAGAGCGCATAAAGGAAACACCCGAAGAAAGTAGTGACGAAAGAGTTCTAGTGGCTCTGGCTGAATTTATTTCTTTTGCCAAAGTAGAAATTCCTGGAGTTTTTATAACGACAAAATCTAAAAGTTTTTTTCCGGTTGCTGTTTTGAAAAACCAAATAACAAAAGTTATAAAAAATAAAATAAAAATCAAAAAGGCAACAAAATTGTTTTGTAAAAAGTCGCTAATACCAATTATTACCTGTGTTGTCATTGGCAATTCTATTTCTAATTCCTTAAATGTATTTGTTAAAACCGGAACAACATAAATCATCATAAAAAAACCAATTATAAAAATTGCAGCGATAATAAAACCTGGATAAACCATGGCGCCTTGAATCTTTTTCTTTAAGAGATAGGTTTTTTCCATTTGTTCAGCTGTTACCTGCAAAGCTCCAACCAAATTTCCGGATTCCTCGCCAGATTTAACCATTGAAATCATTAGTGTATTAAAAATTTTTGGGAATTTATTTAAAGAATCAGAAAGACTTGCTCCTTTCTTTACATTTTCACCAAGCTCGCTCAAAATTTTTCTAAAAAAATTATTCTTTGTCTGGCGATGCATAACAGAGAGAGCTCGAGTTAGGGGCAAACCCGCCTCAAGCATTGATGCCAAATTTCTATACATAATAATTTTATCGTGTTCAGAAATTCGACCGAAAATATCAAATTTTTTTATGAGAGATCGGCCACTTAATTTTGCCACTGGCTCAACTGAAATAAGTTTTAATTTTTCTTGCAAAAGATTTTTCCCAAGAGATATTTCATCCGTCGCCTTTTTGAAACCGGTAACCAAATTTCCGTTTCCGTCTATCGCTTTGTATTCATATTCAATTTCCATATTTTACTCGGAGATAACTCGTAGTACTTCTTCAATTGTTGTTTGTCCCAAAACAGCTTTAAAAATTCCATCTTCTACCATTGTTAACATTCCTTCGTTTTTTGCCTGTTCGTCAATTTTTTCCGATGGGACGTTTTTTATAATTAGTTCTCGAACATTATCCGAAACATTCAAAACTTCATAAATTCCAATTCGTCCAGAAAATCCTTCATCATCTGAATTAGTTATCGGGCGATAAAAAGGAATTTGCGCCCAAGTTGCATTTTCTTCTATTATTTTTTCTTCAACCAAAATTTTGTGTAGGCGATCCAGATTCGCTATTTTTGCCAATTGGTCAACGCCTGCTTTTTTCAAAAAATATTTTTCTTTATTTGATGAAAGCTTTCTGACCAATCTTTGGGCAATGATGACTTTTAATGTTGAAACGAGTAGAAAACTTTGCGCACCCATATCAACTAATCTTGGAATCGCACCAGCGGCACTATTGGTATGCAGCGTTGATAAAACAAGGTGACCGGTCAAAGCAGCGTTTATGGAAAGACCGGCCGTTTCACCGTCACGAATTTCACCAACCATTATAATGTCTGGATCCTGACGAACCAAAGATCGTAATCCGCTCGCAAAAGTAAAGCCGATGTCTGGTTTTACTTGAGTCTGATTAACTCTGGCCATTTGATATTCAATTGGATCTTCTATGGTTGAAATATTTACATCAGGTGTATTCAATAAATCAATCAAAGTATACAAGGTCGTAGTTTTACCCGAACCTGTTGGACCAGTCGTCAAAATCATCCCAGTCGTTTGTTTCATTGCATGATGAATTCTTTCCAGACCATCTCCGTGAAAACCAAGTGATTCCAAAGTAAAACCACCAGCCCCTTCTCTCAAAATACGTAAAACTATTTTTTCACCAAAAGAAATCGGTAAAATCGAAACACGAAAGGAGACTTTCTCATTATCAAGATCCATTCTAAAGCGACCATCTTGTGGCAAGCGTTTTTCATCTAATTTCAAACTTGCCAGCACTTTTATTCTGGCGACAATTGCCGAGCTGCTATTTTTAGGCAAAGTCATCGCGTCATGAAGTAGCCCGTCGACTCGATACCGAACAATTACATTTTCTTCTGATGGTTCAATGTGTACATCAGATGCTCCTTGCAACAGCGCGTGTTTCAAAAGTGTGTCGACAATTCGAACAACAGGTAAACCTCCTGCAACTTTTTTTAAATTATCAGCGTCGTCACCCGCGGAATTGCTAATATTCCCCATCTCTTGTTTGATGATGTCACCGAAATCATCCTTCAAACTTTTTTGATATTGAACAAGTGCCTTTTTTAAACCTTCTGTCGAAGTTAGTCTCGGAAGAATTTTTAATCCAGTTTTTTTCTTTATAAAATCTATGGCGCCTAAATTATCTGTATCAAGCATTGCAACCTCTAAACTTGATTCATTTTTACTGTAAGCAACAATATTATTTTTTCTAGCAATCGGCTCGGGAATCAAACTTAAAACATCAAAAGAAATTTTCTGCGAGCCGATGTCAATAAATGGAATTCCTAAAATATAGGCCTGAACTCTTTTTAGTTCGTCTTCAGAAATTATTCCTTCACTAACCAAATAATCTCCAACGCTTTTATCTTCTTCACCGCCAAAATTTTCTACCACGCGGTCAATAATATCTCTGGTCACAATACCAGAATCAATCATAAATTCTCTAAGTTTATTTTCATCGATGAACATTTGTAATAATTATATCAAAATAAATGACAGAAGATAACAAAATTGCCACTTCATAATCAATATGGTAAGATCTTTTCATCTATCAAGGACAGTTCGCCCACAGGCGGGCTAATTTTTTTAAAAGCGGAGCAATCAAAAATTGCACCAAAATAACAAAACTGAATATGTTTGATTTAAAAGTAATAAATGCGGTTTTATCACAAATGGAGGAAGAGCGTGGTATTCCCAAAGAAAAAATTATTGAAGCAATAGAAATGGCGCTTGGAACTGCGTATAAAAAAGAGTACGGTAAAAAGGGTCAGATTATAAAAGCAAAATTTAATCTCGATAGTGGAGATGTGGAATTTTGGCAATCAAAAATTGTTGTTGAGAAAAGCGGAGTCATTATGGAGAATGAAGAATATGAACCTGCTGATTTGAAAGAGGGTGAAGATCCAAAACCAAGATACAATCCAGAACATCATATTTTTGTCGAGGAGGCTTGTTTAATTAAAAAAGATTCAAAAGTTGGCGACGAATTGACTTTTCCTCTAGAAAAGAAAAGTGATTTCGGCAGAATCGCCGCTCAAACAGCGAAACAAGTTATTACACAAAAAATTCGCGAGGCTGAAAAAACTTCTGTTGTTTCAGAATTCGGAGAAAGAGAGGGAGAAATTGTATCTGGAACTGTTGAGCGAATTGAAAGAGGAACTATTTATCTTGATATGGGCCGAGCTGTCGGGATGTTGAATTATGAGGAACAAATTCCAGGAGAAAGATTTAAACAAGGTGAGCGTGTTCGAGCTTATTTGTTCAGAGTTGATGAAACTGGACACGGAGTATTCTTGAAATTATCACGATCACATCCAAAATTTCTTGAAGAATTGTTCAGGGCAGAAGTTCCAGAAATTGATGCCGGTACCGTTGAAATAAAGGCGATTGCAAGAGAGGCTGGTTCAAGATCAAAAATTGCTGTTCATTCAACAGACGAACATGTCGATCCTGTTGGCGCACTAGTCGGTCAACGTGGGGTTCGAGTTAGCACAATTATGTCGGAACTTGGTGGAGAAAAGATAGATATAATCGAGTGGTCAGAAACAGTAAACGAATTTATTGCCGAGGCTCTTTCCCCTGCTAAAATTATAGAAATCAACACAAATCCAGAAACAAAAATTGCGCAGGTAAAAGTTAACGCAGACCAACAATCACTTGCGATTGGAAAGGGTGGTCAAAATGTGCGACTTGCCGCAAAATTAACCGGATGGAAAATAGATGTAATTTCTGATATAAAAAAAGCTGAGGAAGAACAAGAAAAAGAATCTTCATCTGTAGAAATAACGGAGGAAAAACCAAAAGAAGAAGTTGCACAAATTGAAGTTGTTGAAGAAGCTGCTTCAGAAAAATCAGAATAAATTATCAAAAATAATTATAATAATATGAATCTTTGGCACGAAATATCAAGAGGAGAAAAAATTCCAAAATTAATAAACGTTATTATTGAAATTCCTGCTGGATCAAATAACAAATATGAAATCGACAAGAAAACTGGGCTGATTTCTCTTGACCGAGCGAATTATTCCTCGGCCGCATACCCTTTTGACTATGGATTTGTTCCGCAAACATTATGGGAAGATAATGATCCGTTAGATGTTGTCGTTTTGGCAACATTTCCATTGCACCCTGGAATTCTAGTCGAAGTCAGACCTGTGGCTGTTATAGAAATGATTGACGATGGCGAATCAGATTACAAGGTGGTCGGGGTTCCGGCAGAAGACAGGCGCTGGGATGACACGCAAGATTTAAAAGATCTGAATGGACACAAAATAAAAGAAATTTCGCACTTTTTTAAGACATACAAACAATTGAAAAAAGATGGTGAAGAGGTTAAGGTAGAAATTAAAGGGATCAAGGGAAAGAAAGACGCATTTGAAGCCGTAAAAAAAGGAATAAAATTATACGATTCAAAATTTGGAACACCTAAAAAATCAAACAAATAAATCGAAACAAACATTAAAAGGCGCCGTAATTAGCGGCGCTTTTTAATTTGCTTTATAAACTTCACAAAAGAGCTATAATATAGAACGAATAAGTTTTATCAGATATATTA
>CAYWTD010000007.1:0-20262 GCA_964461185.1 uncultured Candidatus Saccharibacteria bacterium
CTTCAATTTCTTACCTTCTTCAATTTTTTCAACTTGTTTTTTTAGAAATTTAATATGCGGTGCGATTTCTTTTCTTAATGATTGAACCTGATTTATATTTTCTTCTGTTTTAATTAATTTTCTTTCACTCTCTATTTTTTTATATTGGAAAATTTTAAGTCCAAGAGCGTCTTCAAGCATCGCTTTTCTTTCCTTTGGACTGGAATTCAAAATTCTATCCGCTTCGCCTTGGGAAATAATATGGTGACCGCTTGAACCAATGTTTGCCGAAGCCAAAAGTTCAATAATGTCTTTTAATCTGACTTCTGAACCATTAATCAAATATTGATTTACTCCATCACGATGAACAATTCTTTCAAAAATAACATCGTCAAAATCAACTGGCAGAATTTTTTTTGAATTATTAAAAGTTAATTTAACTGCGGCTTTTGCCTGTTTTGGAATCGTGGGCGTACCGTTGAAAATTAAATCTTCACCTCTTTTGCCACGCATTGACTTGAATGATTGTTCGCCAAGAACAAAACGAAAGGCCTCGGCAATATTTGATTTTCCCGAACCATTTGGACCAACGATCGCCGAAATTGGAGAATTGAATTTTAAGCTTGCCTTTTTGGCAAAAGATTTAAAACCTGAAATTTCTAATTCCTTTAAATACATTAGTAGAATATTATAACAAAATTACGGCTATTTTGAAGAAACTTCTTTTATTAAAACTTTTTGAGCGACATCCTGTTCAGCTTCTTGTTTTGACTTTCCTTCACCAAAATCAATTTCTTTATCACCATAATATAGCACCACAGTGAATTTTTTATCGTGATCCGGCCCCTCTTCTTTTATTGTTTTATAAGTCGGAGTAATACTGTGTTTTTCCTGAACAACTTCTTGTAATTTACTTTTTGCATCAATCCAAGAACCTTTTTGAATGATATCTTCTAGACGACTCATCAAATTTTGATAAATAAATAATTTAGCAGCCTCATAACCTTGATCTAAATAAATAGCACCAATAACTGATTCAAAAGTATTCGCCAAAATATATTGTCTAGCTCGGCCCTTATCTTTTGCTTCACCTTTTGAAAGCAACAGATAATCATTAAACCCCAAATCATACGCGACATCAGAAATAGTTTGCGTGTTAACAAGAGAGGCGCGCAATGAAGTCAGGTCACCTTCTGTTTTATTTGGAAAACTGCGATAAAGATAATCGGTTGTTGCAAGTTCCATGACCGCATCACCCAAAAATTCTAGTCTCTCGTTATGCTGTAAATTGCTGCCGCGATTTTCATTTAAAAATGAACGATGAGTAAAAGCTTGTTTTAAAAGACCTTCATCATTAAAAGTAACGCCGATTTTCTCTGCTATTTTTTTGTAGTCTATTTTTGAATTCAAAGTCTAAATCTTATGATGTGGCAACTGATACATCGACCTCGGCAAGCTTTTTCACCGCTTTGGTTACTAAGGGCAGAATATCATCATAAAAATTAAGGTCAAGAATTTCAGAAAGTTTAAACCAACGCGCGTCATCAAGTCCCCCTGATTCACCAAGCTTTAATTCAGTATATTTTGAATTGGCCAAGAAATAAACAACCTGTTTTCTGTGCTGACCTTTTTCTGGATGATTTGCAACATATTCATTTTCTCCGATTTTTTCTACAATTTCGATATCAATTCCAAGTTCTTGTTTAATAGCTCTAATGGCGCCGTCCTCGTCAGATTCGTCTTTTTCTATTCCGCCTTTTGATAGAGTCCAGTGTCCAAAAACATCATGAACGAGCGCAATATAAATTTCATTATCAAGAACTGAATAAATCACGGCGCCTGCCTTTTTCTCTATTGGCATTTCTTCAAAAGGAATATCACGACGTTTTTTTGGTTTGCCGTCATCTTTTCCTGGTTCACCAATTTCTTTATAAACAGCACCCAAAACTCCATTAACAAATTTACTGGATGATTCACCACCAAAAGTTTTTGCTAATTCAATGGCTTCATTAATCGCGACTTTTGAAGGAACCTCATCTCGATCAGAAAATAATAGTTCAGCTAAACCAATTCTTAAAATATTTCGATCAACAACAGAAATCTTATCAAGTGGCCAATCTGGCGCAGCCTTTGTAATAATTTTATCTAGATCAGATTTTTTACTTAAAACAGTCTCTACTAACTTCTTCATAAAAGGAGCGTCACTAATTCCAGGAGCGAATTCCGTAGCGTTGCGTAAAATAGTATCATCAACCTCAAAGCCTAAACTATCTCTGAAATCCCATTCAAAGAGAGTTTGCAACACTATTGATCGTGAAAGGTGCCTATTCGCCATGTTTTTAAAATACTGAATAATTTTAACTTTTATTTATATAAAAGTAAAGATTAACAAAGAAAAAACCCGATCTTTTGAATCGAGTTTATCTTTAATTATTTTTTGTCTTCCTTCTTTTCAACTTTTTTTGCTTTTTTAGCGAGCTTTTTGTTGACGTCAATTACTTGTCGACCTTTGTATGTTCCAGAGATTGGTGAAACTCTGTGGCGTAGTGATAAAGAACCGCCTTGATCACGAGTCATGGCTGGCTTACTTAATTTTATGTGTGCTCTTCTGTTTCCAGTGTGAGAGCTATTGCTGCGCATTCGTACTACCATAGTGAAAAGGAGTTTAGCAAAACTCTATTACAAAGGCAAGTAAAAAGCCGCAAACATTGTTTGCGGCGTGTTTCTGATTTTTAATAATCAGAAAGTGAGAACGAAATCAGGATGCTCCGGAATCGGAACCAAGAGAACTTCGGGAGAAAGTTTCTTGTACAGCTCTGATGATATTTTCACAATAATCATTTCGGAGTTCTCAAGAATGACAGAATCTTTGTCGCCGATGGTTTCCATCGCCTGCTTGACCTCGTCAAGAAGTTCCGGCGCCATAGTGGTATACATATTCATTAAATTTCCTCTTTAAAGATTATTTTAAGTTGCGATTCTTTTTTATATTAAAACATTTATTAATCTTTATCAAACGGATTTAATATTTTTACAAAAACTTTTTCGATGAACATCGCTTAAGCCGTATTTTTTTATCGCCTGTCGATGCGACAAAGTCCCATAACCTTTATGAATTTCCAAACCAAAATTTGGAAATTTCTCAGCCAGCGTTTTCATGTAATTGTCTCTCGTAACTTTCGCCACAATGGACGCCAAGGAAATTATTGGTTCTTTTTCGTCGCCCCGAATAATTGTTGTTTGGTTTTTAAATTTTGGCGGAGCAATCAATGAACCATCAAGTAAAATTTTGGCGCACGAATCCGTCTCTAACTCTCCCAAACCATTTTCAACACATTTTTTAATAGCGACACTAATTCCTAATTTATCTATTTCGGCTGCGTTCATTGTTTGATATGAATAATTTAAAAATCCTTTTTTGCGCCAATTTTCTATTTTTTCAAACCACTCGTTTCTTTTTTTCTCTGAAAGTTTTTTAGAATCTCTTAACTTTTCCCTTCCTTCCATTTTTTTAAACTTTTCATAATTATGAAATGACATAGATAAAACGCACACAGAAACCGGCCCCGCGAGTGGGCCTCGTCCAACCTCATCTATACCGATTACAAATTCCATAGTCTAATATTAAAAATATTTTTGTGATTTAAACTTGTGCTTTATAATAACAGCATGAAGCCAGATTTCACACATCTCCATGTACATAGTCATTACAGTTTGTTAAATGCCTTGCCGAAAATTCCCGAATTAGTTGGTCGAGCCAAAGAATATGGAATGAGCGCTTTGGCTATAACTGATAATGGAAATTTATACGGCGCGATTCCTTTTTACCAAGAATGTTTGGAAAATGAAATTAAACCAATAATTGGCGTTGATTTTTATGTAGCAAATAGAACTCGTCTTGATAAGGAAACGCGTGTTGATACTGCACGAACTCGACTAGTGTTACTCGCAAAAAATAAAGATGGATATAAAAATTTAATCAAGCTTGTCACCGATTCACATCTGGAAGGTTTTTATTATAAACCTCGTATCGACAAAGAATTAATTCAAAAATATCGAGAAGGTTTAATTTGTATTTCTCCGGCTTTTGGTGGAGAAGTTTCAAACGCTCTGCGAGTTAATGATTTTTCCAAAGCCAAACAAACTATAAATTTTTATGAAGAACAGTATGGAAAAGAAAATGTTTTTATAGAAATTTGTCATCACCCAGAAATTGAAGGGTTCGACGAATTAACACAAAAAATAAAAACTTTTACCAAAGAAAATAATTTTCAATTAGTTGCCACTCAGGACATCTATTACATGAATAAAGATGATAAAGAAGCAAGAAGAACTTTATTATCTGTTCAATCAAGTTTTGGCGGCAATGACTCTTCCTTTATACGGGACAATGCTGATTTTTCTTTTATTGGACCTGAAGAAATTGCCGAGCTATTCAAAGATGAACCTGAGGCAATTTCCAATACAAAAAAAATTGTTGATGCGTGCAATCTGGAAATTGAAATTGGCAAATGGAAATTTCCAAATTTTAAAATTGAAAGCGGTTTAAATCCTGATGAAGAATTGCGACGTCTGGCTTATTTAGGAATTCCGTTTAGAGAAATGAAAGAAACGAAAATATTAACGGATAGAATAGAATATGAACTTGAAATTATTAAAACCAAAGGATATTCAAAATATTTTTTGGCCGTTGCTGATTTTTTGCGCGCAGCGCGTGAAAAAGGAATTTTAAGTAATACCAGAGGTTCCGCAGCCGGATCTCTTGTTTCTTACCTAGTTGGTATTACAACAGTTGATCCAATAAAATTAAATTTACCCTTTGAACGTTTTCTAAATCCAGAACGTCCGTCTGCTCCCGATATTGATATGGACATCGCCGATGATCGTCGTGATGAATTATTGGATTATGTTCGAGAAAAATACGGCAAAGATCATGTTGCTCAGATTGGAACTTTTGGGACTATGATGGCGCGAGGTTCTGTTCGTGATACCGCACGTGCGATGGAATATGAAGTCAGTGTTGCTGATCGAATTGCAAAATTAATTCCGATGGGAAAACAAGGTTTTCCTATGACTATTGATCGCGCATTAGAAGAAGTTCCAGAATTAGCAGCGATGTATAAATCTGAAGTAGACACAAAAAAAATTCTGGACATGGCAAGAAAAATTGAGGGTTGTGCTCGTCACATCGGCGTTCATGCTGCAGGTGTTGTTATTTCTCCTGACCCACTAACAGATGATGTTCCACTGCAATTTGATCCAAAAGGTGAAGATAAATTAATCACTCAATACGACATGTATTCTGTTGGCGAAGACGGAATTGGTCTTCTTAAATTTGATTTTCTTGGATTAAAAAATCTGACTATTATGGCTGATACTCTGCGAAGAGTTGAAATTATTCACAACATTAAAATAAATGTTGATAAAATTCCAATCGATGACATAAAAACTTTTGAAATGTTGGCCAAGGGTGAAACAGCTGCAACATTTCAATTGAATGGCCAAGGAATGACTAGATTTTTGAAAGAACTTAAACCATCAAACATAAACGACATCAACGCTATGGTGGCACTGTACCGTCCAGGTCCTATGGCTTTTATTCCAGATTATATTGAAAGAAAACATAATCCACAGAAAGTAAAATATTTGGATGAAAGATTTAAAGAAATTTTGGAACCTACTTTTGGAATTTTAATTTACCAGGATGACATCATGATGATCGCCGTAAAATTTGCTGGTTATTCATGGGGCGAAGCTGACAAATTCAGAAAAGCCATGGGAAAGAAAATTCCAGAGATAATGGCCGCTCAAAAAGAAAAATTTTCTGATGGTTGTAAAAAACACAGCGGTTTGACTGATACACAAGTTAAAAAACTTTGGGAATCAATCGAAACTTTTGCTGCCTACGGATTCAACAAAGCCCATGCGGCAAGTTATGGTCGAATTGCCTATTTAACTTCTTATCTAAAAGCCAATTATCCAGCAATTTACATGGCATCGGTCCTGACGGCTGATTCAGGCGATGTTGAAAAAATTGCGGAAATGATTGAAGAAACAAAACGCATGAACATCGAAGTTCTTCCACCAGATATCAACGAAAGTTTTGCAGACTTTACAGCGATCATCGATAAAACTGAAACAAAAAAAAATAAAATTCGTTTTGGATTAACGACAATAAAGAATTTTGGTGACGGAATTGCTCACACAATTATTCACGAAAGAAAGAAAAACGGTCCATTTGCGACATTAGAAGATTTCCTACATCGAATTAATGACAGAAATTTAAATAAAAAATCACTAGAGGCACTAATTAAAGCCGGTGCAATGGATAAATTCCATGACCGCGGTGAATTACTGGGAAATCTAGAAGAACTTTTACATTATGCAAAAGAAATTAATGGCGGGTCAACCAGTCAAAATTCCCTTTTCTTTGGATCAACAATTTCTCTACCAAAATTAAAACTTAAAAAAACAGAACCGATTAGCGAATCAGAAACTCTTTCTTGGGAAAAGGAATTGCTTGGTTTATATATTTCAGGACATCCACTAAATAAATTTAAAGAAAAGTTAGCAAAAGGTTCTCCAATAAAAAATATCAAAGCAAAATTAAAACCCGGAATGACAACTATTACCGCTGGACACGTTGATGATGTTCGAATAATTAGAACAAAAAATAACAGCGAAATGGCTTTTGTAAAAATCAGTGATTTAACTGACAAAATAGAGGTCGTAGTCTTTCCAAAAACTTTTGAAAAATATAAAGAATTCCTTATTTCAGAAAAATGTATCGCTATCAAAGGAAAACTTTCTGATAGAAATGGAGAATTCAGCATTCTCGCTGACGCAATCAAAGAACTTTAAAAAATTTACAGATTCCTTATTTTCAGGCATAATTCTCTCTGTATGAACACAGAAGACAAAATGTTTAATGTCCGTCATTCTTTGGCCCATTTATTAGCAATGGAGGTTTTGAAATTTGATCCAAAAGCCAAATTAGCGATCGGCCCAGTAATTGAAAATGGTTTTTATTACGATTTTGATTTTAGCGAAGGAAAAACTCCGACTGAAAAAGATTTAAAAGATTTTCAAAAAGGAATAAAAAAACTAACTAATAAAAAGTTAGAATTTATTAAAGAAGAAATTTCTGAAAAAGACGCTCGTGAACTTTTCAAAGATAACGAATATAAAATTGAATTAATTGATGAACTTGTAAAAGATGGCAAACAATTATCGATTTATAAAACTGGCGATTTTGTTGATTTGTGTTCAGGTCCTCATATAAATACTACTGACGAAGTTAACGCTGACGCTTTTGAAATTACAAAATTGGCTGGCGCTTATTGGCGTGGAGATGAAAAAAATAAAATGTTAACCAGAATTTATGGTTTAGCATTTGAAACAGAAGGAGAATTAGAGGATTATAAAAAGAAGATGGCCGAAGCTGCAGAACGAGACCATCGAAAAATTGGAAAAGAAATGAATTTGTTTACTTTTTCTGATTTAGTTGGAGCAGGTCTACCACTCTTTACTCCAAAAGGAACTGCTTTGCGAAATGCTTTGAAAAATAGACTTTTTGAAATTTCTTCTCGTTACGATATGCAAGAAGTTACAATTCCTCATTTAGCAAAAAGAAAATTATATGAAATTTCTGGACACGCTGATAAATTTGCTGATGAACTTATAAGAGTTGTTAGTCATTATGACGAGTTTGTTTTGAAACCAGTAAACTGTCCTCATCACACTCAGATTTATGCTTCTATTCCACGCAGTTACAAAGATTTGCCAGTTCGATTAATGGAGTCAACGATGCAATATCGTGATGAAATGCCGGGAGAAATTGGTGGTTTAACCAGAGTTCGATCAATTACTTGTGATGATGGCCATATTTTCTGTACACCAGAACAAATAAAAGATGAAGTAAAAAATATTGCAAAAATTATCGAAGAATTTTATACAGACATCGGTTTATTTGGTACACACTGGGTTTCTCTATCTGTTCGTGATTATAAACATCCAGAAAAATATATTGGCACGAGCGAAGTTTGGGACAAAGCAGAAAAAACTTTGGCGGAAATTTCTGATGAACTTGAATTAAACGCTAAAACAATTGAAGGTGAAGCGGCTTTGTATGGTCCAAAATTGGATTATATGTTCAAGGATTCACTAGGCAGAGAAAGACAGTTAGCAACGATCCAATTGGATTTCAATATGCCAGGACGATTTGGTTTGGAATATACAGATAAAGACGGTCAGAAAAAAGCTCCTGTTATGATTCATCGAGCTATTTTGGGTTCATACGAAAGATTCTTGGCGATATTAATCGAACATTTCGCTGGAAACTTTCCATATTGGATGGCGCCAGTTCAAGTTAAAGTTTTACCTGTTGGTGAATCTCATAATGAGAAATCAACTGAACTTTATGAAGAATTAAAACATAGAAAAATTCGTGTTGAGTTAGAAAATTCTGATGAAGGTTTTGGTAAAAAAGTAAGAAAAGCTAAAGTTGAAAAAGTTCCTTACTTTATTGTCATCGGAGATAAAGAGATTGCCGAAAATAAATTTACGCTAGAAAGTCGTGATAAAGGAAATCTTGGGGTCTTTGATTTAGAAAATCTACTGAAAGAATTGAAATAATAAAAATGACTCGCGAAAGCGAGTCATTTTGTTTCCCAGATCAGGGCAGAATGAGTGCCGGCTCTTCTTCGCCGAAGTGACAGAGTTTGATGTTCTCCCACACAATCACAACAGCATCGCGATATTCGATTTCCGCCAAAACCGGCACACACACGCGGTTGTTAGGACCGACAATCACGGATTTCCATCCCGGAATTCTCATGCCGAAATAGTATCTCCGAAAGAAATCCAGCCCACGCTCAAGCATCGCATTCAGGTGCTCGATACCTAGACATTTGTCCAACATACCGTGCGACTTGAGATGCTCATAGATGTGAATGCCCTCTACACCTTGATTTTGGTGACAATGAATATATGTCTTCAACTCTTCGGTGTTGAAAAGGGTTGCATAACGTTGCTCCAATTCTGGGTTCAGCGGAACAACAGTCCACCCCTCCGGATACAAAAGTTTAACCGGTGGCTCAATACCAACAATAACAACTGGATCAACGTAACCACCAAACTTTGGTGCCAGTTTTTTTCTCTTCATCCAGCGCCTTGTGCTCATTCTATTCCTCCTGTGTTTCTTTTATTTTTAAAACAAGAACTATAATGTCTATAGAGATTTATACATTGAAATAATATAAAAGTCAAATGAACAATTTAATTAATTCTTTCTGCCTCGATAACCCACCTATCTTCCCTTCTACCAAATGTATTACAAGTTGAAATTGTTAATTTTCTAACTTCACTATTAAACCTAATTAATGCCTCATTTTCGTTTACCAATTCGATCTTTGTAACTTTATAAAAATAACTTTTATTATTAGCAACAATTTCTATAACATCGCCAAAATTTAACTTTGAAATATTATTAAAAACTTTGTAGGCGGGATTTTGAACTCCTGTAAATAAATCAGCGCTGTGACCAAAAATAAAAATATTTCCCACTTCAATTGAGCCCGATCCCGGATAATGAACAGCCCCTTTGTTCAGATAAGAATCAAGCTCGGCGACGTTAACTGTATTTGGTTGTTGAATATCAGCAGAAATTTCTAGCTTGTTAATTATAATTTGATCTGGTCGTGTATATCTCACTTCGCCATTACTATCCAGATTATAATTAATCGGTTGTCCAATTATTACAGGTGGTTTGTTGAATAAATAGTCATACAAACTTATACTTTCTGGAGCCAAGCCTGATAAGGAAAAAACAAAAAAGAAAATTAGAAAAATAACTGAAAAAATACCGAAAAAATAAAACTTACCTGATTTGTTAATTTCTTGATTCATAACAGTGTTTTTTCATTATACACAATAAACTGGCTATAATGTAGTTTTTCGCTCGACAGACATCATTTTTGACGATAATATAGGCAATACTTGCGCAGATGGCAGAGCGGTCAATTGCACCAGACTGTAAATCTGGCGCCCTCAGGGCTACGGGGGTTCAAATCCCTCTCTGCGCACAAATAAAAAAACTGCACTCAAATGCAATTTTTTATTATTTCTGTCACTTCGTCTCTAACATGTTTTTAATTAAAACTTGATACTTTCTTTCCCCTCTTAACATCAAAAGAAAATTCCTTGTTTTTAATCAAAACTGTAACACAGTCGCCTTCTCTTAAATCACTTTTTATAATTAATTGCGCAAGCGGATTCAAAATCTTATCTTGAATTAATCTGCGAAGTGGTCGTGCACCATAATGCGGATCATAACCGTCTTTTGCTAATATTTCCAAAACTTCTGGAGTAATTTTGAAACCAATTCCCTTGTTGTACAAACGATCTTTAACTTCATCAATTTGAATTGCGGCAATTTTCTTTATCGCCTCTTCATTCAAAATATCAAAAATAACTATGTCATCTAGGCGATTCAGAAATTCTGGCCTAAAATGTTCCTTCAAAGCTTTCTGAACATTTTGCTTTGCATCAGTATATTGAGCAGAATTACTTTCACCAAATGAAAAACCGATTTTTTCCATTTTATCAATATGTTCCGAACCAATATTTGAAGTTAAAATAATTATGCTGTTTTTGAAATTAACAACGCGTCCTTTTGTGTCAGTTAATCGTCCGTTATCCAATACTTGAAGCAAAATATTAAAAACTTCTGGATGTGCCTTTTCAATTTCATCAAATAAAATCACTGAATAAGGCCTGTGGCGAAGAGTTTCCGTCAACGTCCCAGATTCCTCATAACCAACATAACCTGGGGGTGCACCAATCAGTTTAGAAACAGAATGTTTTTCCATATATTCGGACATGTCAACCCTGACCAAAGCCTTGTCATCATTAAACATAAATTCTGCCAACGCTTTTGTTAATTCAGTTTTACCAACCCCAGTTGGACCAAGAAAAATAAAAGAACCAATCGGTCGATTTGGGTCAGAAACGCCAGCGCGTGAACGACGAATCGTATCTGCAATTTTTCTGACAGCTTCATTTTGCCCAATAATTCTCTTTTGTAATTCATCTTCCATTCGTGACAATTTTTCCATTTCTTGCTCAAGCATTTTTGAAACGGGAATTCCTGTCCAACGAGAAACAACCGCAGCGATGTCTTCTTCTGTAATTTCTTCTTTTAAAATTTGACGCGAGCTTTGTAATTGACGCAGTCGTTTTTCCTGAGTTTTCAAATCTTTTTCCAATTGTGGGATTGTTCCATATCGAATTTCTGCGGCCTTTGTTAAATCAACTGCCGCCTCTGCAGACTCCGCATTCAGGCGGGCTAATTCTAATTTGGATTTAAAATCTTTAATCGCCGTAATGGCTTCTTTTTCATTTTTCCATTTCAGCTCAAGTTCTTTTATTCCCTCTTTCAAATTTGCAACATCGCGATTAATTTCTTTTAATCGATCGTTAGTTTTTTTTGATTTCTTTGATTCGCTCTTCAATGCCTCTCGTTCAATTTCCAAACGAGTAATTTTACGACGAGTAGATTCAAGTTCGGGTGGCATATTTTCAAGAGAAATTTTCAAAGTGGAAGATGCCTCATCAATCAAGTCAACCGCTTTGTCTGGTAAAAATCTGTCACTTATGTAGCGACTAGATAATTCAACCGATGCGACAATTGCCTCATCAGAAATTCGAACTCCATGATAAAGTTCGTATTTTTCTTTTAAACCACGCATAATAGAAACAGCGTCTTCGATAGAAGGCTCTGACACCAGAACCGGTTGAAATCGTCTGGTGAGCGCCGCATCTTTTTCAATATATTTTTGATACTCTTTTAAAGTTGTCGCTCCAATTGCCTTTAGTTCACCGCGTGCCAAAGCCGGCTTTAACATATTTGAAGCATCAAGAGAACCTTCTGATGCACCAGCGCCAGCCAATGTGTGAATTTCATCAATAAACAAAATTATCTTTCCTTCTGATTGAATAACTTCTTTTATAATTTTCTTTAGACGGTCTTCAAATTCGCCCCTATATTTTGTGCCAGCAACCAATGCTCCCAAATCAAGAGTAACTAACTCTTTGTCTTTCAGAGATTCTGGAACATCTCCTTGGGCAATGCGAATTGCCAAACCCTCAATAATTGCTGTTTTACCGACACCCGCCTCACCAATCAAAATTGGATTATTTTTTGTTCTTCTGGAAAGAATTTGGACAACACGATTTATTTCTTGATCACGTCCTATAACCGGATCAAGTTTATTTTGCGCCGCTCTTTCTGTTAAACTTTGAGTAAATTTCCTAATAGATTTTAAAGTTTTTGTTGATTGAGTGATGTCCTCTTTGCTATTTCTTAATTCGTTGAGAATTTTGCCAACTTCATTTTTATCAATTTTAAAAGTTTCTAAAACTTCTTTCGCTTCACTTTTTATATCAAAATTTGCCAAAAACAAATGTTCTGTTGAGACAAAACCGTCACCAAGGGCCTCCGCAATTCGCACGGAATGTTCAATAATTTGCGCCAGTTCAGGTGACAAAAACATTTGAAACGAGGCGGAAAGAGTTTCTTTATTTTCTGTTGGTTCTATGGATTCTAAAATAGTTTCAGTCATTAACAGAGAATCAACTCCCATTTTGTCCAAAATAGAAACCACCATACTTTCATCTTGCATAATCAAAGCAGCCAATAAATGAATTGGCGCAACATTATTTTGACCACGCTCGATTGCTAATTCGTGAGCGTGTTTTATTGCTTCTTTAGCTTTTAATGTGAATTTGTTAAATGAAGGCATCATATGACACTATTTTTATAATAATTTTATTTTCTTGTAAACAGAATAATTTATCTATTTTTTATTCAATTGTTGCAACCGTCGCTGAATTAGAGTTTAAAAATGATCTCACGCTAGAAGAAGGAACAAAAGCATCAGAATTGACAATTGTCGTACCAATCTTGATTCCAATTATTTCTCCTTTTAGATTTAGCAAAACACTGCCATCAAGCGTGTTGTTTGATGAAATAGAAGTATTTATAGACTTTATAGTTACAATCGGCTGTGAAGACGGATTATTTGGATCTACTGGTGATTCGTCTCTATCAACAGAAGTAATAATTCCGGTTGAAACAAAATTATTTTTTTGACCCGCCAATGAAATAACAGACTGTCCCAACTTTACGCCCTGTGAATCGCCGAAAGTTGCTGGTACAAAAGTCTCTGTATTTTCACCTTCGATTTCCAAAACCGCAAATGGATTGTTGGATTCTCTAAAAGATAATTTCAAATCTTTTTCGCCGGTCGAATATACTCCAACATAAGTGCCGCCATTAAAAAGATTCTTTGCATCAGACAAAACTTTTCCGTTTTTTGAAACAATAACGCCCATTGTAACAAAAGCTCTGTTGTTACCAGATTTACTATAAATTCTAACAATGCTATCAGAATTTTTTTGTATAGCGTCTATGGTTAAATCTTCTGCATTAACAACAACGGTTTCAACAATTCGTTCAACCGGTTTTTGTTCATCATCTTTTACCTCAATAACTCGTTCAACAGTTTTTTCAACAACACGATTTATCGTCTGTGTTATTGGTTCTGGTGCTTGTTCCAAAAGAGACACGGTTGTAATACCGGTCGCAATTGAAGTAACAAAGCTTACTAATAAAGTTAATAAAACTATTTGTTGTGCGTTTAGATCATCCATACGTTCAGTGATTATAACTTATTTTATATAAAAAATAAAATTAGATTTTCTTTAGACAAGCGACGACTTTTTTGATTTCATTTCTAGTTGTATTACGGCCAAAAGTGAATCTGAGTGAACTTTTCTCACAATTCTGTCGAAGCGCCTGAATAACATAAGAGCTACCGCCGCTCGACAAATTTTTACAGGCAGTTGTAGCGGCACAAGCAATTCCCGTTTCGTCCAATTGTATAACCGCAAATTCTGAATTAATATTTGGTATGCAAATGTTAATATTGTTTGGCAAACGATTTTCTAAATCTCCATTAAGTGTGGCCTCGGGAATTGCTAAATTCAAAATCTCCAAAAAATATTTCTGCATTTTTTCTAAACGAATAAATTCTTTTTCTTTCATCTTTTGCGTAATTTCCAATGCCTTGGCAAAACCAACGATAAGCGGCACGTTTTCTGTTCCGGGGCGCATTCCAAATTCATGTCCACCTCCGTATAAAATCGGTTGGATTGGAACATAACTTTTTATTATCAAACAACCAATCCCCTTTGGTCCGTAAATTTTTGAACCATCTAAAGTCATTAGATCAGCATTTAATCTATCAATATTGATATCCAGATAATTTGCAGCCTGACTGGCATCAGTGTGTAAATAAGGATAATCAGTTTTTATTCTATTTTCACTTTTTTTATACTTATCCAAAACAACTCCAATTTGTCTGATTGGTAAAATCGTTCCGATTTCATTGTTCGCAAACATAATAGAAACCAAAATTGTTTCAGGTCTCAAAACATTCTCAACGTCGGAATCTTTTACAAGTCCTTTTTCATCAACCGATAAATAGGTGACCTCAAAGCCTTCTTTTTCTAATTGTCTAAAAGATTCCAAAACTGCCACATGTTCAATATTTGTTGTAATAATATGTGGTTTGAAATTTATGTTTTCTTTTTTAATATTTTTAAAAATTTCTCGTGCTACGCCGACAATTCCCAAATTATCACTTTCTGTACCACTGCCAGTGAAAATAATTTCTGTTGGTTTCGATTGAACTATTTTAGAAATCTTTTTTCTAGCCTCGTCAATAACATTTCTGGCAGAAATTCCCTCTTTATAAAGTGCAGACGCATTATGAAAATTCTTGCTAAAAAAAGGTAGCATTTCTTTTACCACACGCTTGTCGGTCGGTGTGGTCGAAGCGTAATCTATAAATATTCTTTGGTTTTTTTGGAACATAGTTATATAATGTTAAATTACAATGATGGCGTTTTTCAACTTGGAAATAATTATATACATAATTTTAGGATTATCTCTAATCTGTTTAGCTTTAATAATCTGGAATATTAGACTGGAAATAAAAAATCGACGCCTGCTTCGTGGAAAAAATGCGCGCTCATTAGAAGACACTTTCGTTAATATCCAGCGTGATTTAGATAAATTTGAAGTCTTCAAAAAGGAAATTGAGGCTTATTTAATCAATATTGAGGGACGATTAAGTACAAGCGTCAGGGGCGTTCATAATATTTCTTTTAATGCTTTCCAGGGACTTGAATCTGGTGGCAAAAGTTTCGCAACAGCTTTTTTAAATGAGAAAGGAAACGGGATTATTATTTCAAGTTTACAGGCGCGTGAGAGAATTAGTCTTTTTGCAAAACATATAAAAAACTTTAAATCAGAAGTGGAATTGTCAGATGAAGAAAAAGAAGCTTTGACAAAAGCCAAAGAATCATGCAGTGTGTAGTAGATTATAAATCTAAATATAAAATAAGCCATGGAAACCAAATCAGAAAAAAACTTGATAGAAAGACCGCCGGTTGTAGTTATCATGGGACATATCGACCATGGAAAATCTTCCCTTTTGGATTTCATTAGAGAATCAAATATCGTCGGAAAAGAAGCTGGTGGAATTACTCAGCATCTTGGCGCTTATGAAATTGAACATAAAAATTCTGATGGGGTAACAAAAAAAATTACTTTTTTAGACACTCCTGGACACGCGGCTTTCATTGGAGTTCGTAGTCGTGGCGCGAAAGTTGCCGATATTGCTGTTTTAATTATTTCAGCCGAAGATGGTGTGATGCCTCAAACCTTGGAGGCTTTAAATTGTATAAAAACTGATAATGTTCCATTCATAGTTGCAATTAATAAAATTGATTCTCCAAAAGCAAATGTTGATAAAGTAAAAAGCGACCTGATCGAAAACGGAATTTATATCGAAGGTTATGGAGGAGATATTCCTGTTGTAGAAATTTCTGCAAAAACTGGTGAAAATGTAAATTATCTTTTAGATTTAATTTTAGTTGCATCTGAAGTGGCTGGATTAAAAGCAGATCCAACAGCAAACGCTGAGGGTTTTGTGATTGAGGCTCATAAAGATAAAAACCGAGGCATATCTGCGACTTTGATCATAAAAGATGGAACCTTAAATCAGGGGCAATTTGTGGCTTGCGTCAACAATCTTTCTCCAATTAGAATTTTTGAAGATCACAACAATAAACCAATAAAGACTGCTACATTTTCAAAACCTGTAAAAGTCAGTGGGTGGAGCAACTTCCCTGTTGTTGGTGAAATGTTTAAAACTTTTGATAGTAAAAAAGAGGCAGAAGCCTATTGCGAAGAAATCACACAAAATTCAGCTGGAAATAAAAATTGCTATTCATCGAATAAAACAGATCAAAGTATTTTTACAATTCCGATTGTTATCAAAGCTGACACACACGGTTCAATCGAGGCGATTGAATTTGAATTGAAAAAAATGTTAACAAACAATTCTCAGATTGAAATTGTTTCTACTGGAACAGGAAATATCACTGAAAAAGATGTGAAAATGGCGAGCGGTAATGAAAATTCAATAGTCCTTGGCTTTGGTATTGATATGGACATTCAGGCCGAAACGATGAGTCGCCGTTTGAATATTTCAGTAAAGACTTTCAAAATAATTTACGATCTTGTTGACTGGCTTGAAAAAGAAATTGAAAACAAAAGACCAAGAATAGAAGTAGACGAAACAATTGGAAAAGCAAAGGTTCTCAAAAAATTTAACGAGGAAAAACATAACCAAGTTTTGGGCGGAAAAGTTCTAGAGGGTCGTATTAAAATTAGTGGCGATGTAAAAATTCTACGTCGTGGAGAAGAAATAGGACGAGCAAAAATAAAGGAACTTCAGTGCCAAAAAGCCAAAGTTTTGGAAGTTGCAGAGGGTTCTGAATTCGGTTTTTGTGTTGAATCAAGAGTTGAAATTGTGCCAGGTGATGAAATAGAAATTTTTGAAAAAATAAATAAATAAAATAATGACAGAACATCCTCACAGAAAAGAAAAAATTTTGGGTGTTGTTAGCAGAGCCGCATCTGAATTTATTGAAAGAGAATCTAACGGAAAATCCCTGATTACAGTTACCAATGTTGATCTCTCAACAGACTTTCAAAAAGCCGTAATTTTTGTTACAGTTTTCCCAGACCAAGAAGAAAAAAAGGCCGTTGATTTCTTGAAAAGAAACTTAAATGAATTCCGTGAATTCATAAAAAGTCACACTCGCCTTCAACATATTCCTTGGTTTGATTTTGAAATAGATCGAGGCGAAAAAAAACGTCAAAGAATTGACGAGATTTCTCGAGAAATTTAAAATGGCGTGGTGGCGAAGTGGAAACGCTGCGGTCTGCAAAACCGCCATGCGCGGGTTCGATTCCCGCCCACGCCTCAATAATGTTTGAGCTCTCATGCGGGGGTTCGAATGTTAGAAAATAGAATAAGCCCGGGTGGCGGAATTGGTATACGCGCACGACTTAAAATCGTGTCTCAAACGGGATGCGGGTTCGACTCCCGCCCCGGGCACAATAGAAATATTCGCGATACGCGATTTATTTTTATTAAATCCGCCCATAGCTCAGCTGGTAGAGCAGTCGCCTCTTAAGCGATTGGTCGTAGGTTCAAGTCCTACTGGGCGGACACGAAAATAGTATTTTTATTTTCGAGGGTTGTATTTGAGATTTTATCTGTGTAAGATATATATTCAGTTTATGCGCGAGTGGCGGAATTGGCAGACGCACTTGCCTTAGGAGCAAGCGAGGTTTCCTCGTGGAGGTTCAAGTCCTCTCTCGCGCACACAAGACAAAAAAACACGGCCATGCATCGTTTTTTTTGTTTTTTCTATTGACATTTAGCCATAAAACGTGCTATAATATGTTTCAGAAAAATAAACCCGTGGTTTAACGCCACACATGTACATTGAAAAGGAGTTGTTATGGAAAAGTTAATTGGTTTTTCGTCTTTTGTCGCCGTATTATCATTCATTGGAATGGCGGTTGGCTTTCTCGGTACGATTTTTGGAAATGAACAAAACAAGCCCGTGGAACAAGCTCCACGTTGGTTGTTCTTTGTGTCATTTCTCGTGCTGGTAACTAGTGTTACCTATTTGGTGACGCTTGCGTGCCTTCAGGTCTTTCTTGGAATTACTCATGGTTTCTTGTATACAGCAATTCCAATTCTCGTATCTGGATATTGTTTGTCGACAGTGTTTGTAAAAACACATGAGTCTTTCCTTGTGAATCTGAAAAGCAACGAGTTCGCCATGGCGAACGATAAACTGTTTGGCCGATTTTGTGTAAACGAATCTGGCATTCAAAATTACCGAGTGTTTTTTGGTGGTCTAACCGCCAAATTTCCCTGGGAAATTGTTGAACCAAACAGTGATCTAAATCGTGATCGCAGAGTTGAGGTGGACTATAACACCGAATTCAAGGATGGAACTACTGGGCATGTAAGGTTTTCTTTCTTACTCAAGCCAAACCCAATGAAACTTCAGCAATATGTCACGACCAGCACCAACACGGATGAAAGAACAAAAATCCTTGAAGGAGTCTTTGGCGACACAATCAAAATGATCCTGAGCGATAAGTTCAAGAAAAAGACGATTGATCAAGCCACAGCAAAGAAGGCTGTGATTCGTGACGAGGTTCTCAAAAAGGGCCGTACTGAAATCGGGACGCAGGAAGAGACCTATGGTGTTACATTCGGTAGTTTCGTCATAAGCGACATCGACTACCCCGAAAACATCAGAGACGCTTATGAACAAGAAATTGTTTTCAAGCGTTTCATGGTGCCTGTAAAGCAGTTGCTCAAGCAGAGAGGTTATACTGATGAACAAATTAATGGAACCTGTGATGAAAATGACAGGGTTCCATTTGAAGTTCTGAAATGGGCATTTGAGCAAGCACAAATCAATACTGGATTGGCGACGCTGGAAATCAAAGACTGGCGTGGCCTTGAGGGTGTTATGAAGGCGCTTGGGAATATTGGTTCCAAATAAGGAGAGATGATTATGAGCGAGACAGAGAACAACAGGTCCATTAGTCAAGGATTGGCTAAGAAGATATCGAAAAGCATTATGTGGCTTTCGATTATCATTGTGGTCATTATCGCACTGATGAACCTGTCAAAATCAAAGCAGTCATTTTCTTCTTGGGTGGACAAAAAAACACAAAAAACCAAGACGACTGAGATTGCAACGCCTAGCCCTTTTACACCAAGTCGTGGGTCTTTTACCCTCATTCCTGGTGGAAAAGTCGTTAGGATCAGCATGAGAAAAGTGCGAAGTATAGATTGGTGCCCTGAAACCACCGACGAGTACTTTGTTCGATATATAAAGATGGATGGCTTGCCGTGGAGGCCCATTACATCTTCTGCTGATGGCTGGATATCATCGAGAAACAATTATAGTCCGGAACAAGTGATGGCAGGTGCCGGAAACATTCTGGAGGTACAGTTCAAAGTACCAAAATCAAAAACTTCTCGATGGTTTTGTAAAGTAAGTGAAATACCTTACGAGCCGGTGACAATTAGGATCAGCGATGATCCGACATTCGATAGGAATCCAAGACGATACTTGTAATAGAATCATAGCAAAAGCCCCGACCTAATGGCCGGGGCTTTTTTTACAACAAATAAAATTAAATTTAGCCGTATACGGTGCTTAAAGCAATTCTAACTATTGTAAAGACAGACATCATGATCAACATACCAATCAGCCCCCAAATAATGTGCTGTCTACCAGTTTGCCTCGCCTCAGCATTATCAGAGTCTTTTATGTAAACAAAGACACCCCAAATGAAAACAACTAATGCTGCTGCAAAAAGAAGTCGAATTAGTGGATTAACAACCACATTAACAACTTTGGATAAAAATTGATCAAGTTCCATGTTTTATAATATTGAATAATTTATCTTCCTGGTATTGAAGGCAATGTAACTTGGCCAGAACCACCTGTGTTCACACCTATAGTCTGTCCCAATAATTCAACAATTCCCCAAACAGAAACCATAACGAACAAAACAATGATTCCATAAATCATAACGCTTCGCGCTTCTGTTCTCTTGTCCTCATCAGTGGCAACAACGTATTGGAGTATTCCCCAAATAAATACAACAACAGCAATACCAATAATAAGAGGAATCAATGAAGATACCAACCCTTGTATGTTTGCGATTACACCGGCTAGACCATCTGCAGCAAAAAGCGCAGTCGGAAGTAAAACAGCAGTTAATCCTGAAATATACCTAATCATAATTTTATAATTAATTAATTTATA
>CAYWTD010000008.1:0-20012 GCA_964461185.1 uncultured Candidatus Saccharibacteria bacterium
CAAAAAATATCGTTATTGATAACGTAATGATTAATAAAATTATTGTAATCCAATAACTATTCTTAACAAGTACTTATCACTTGATTGACAAAACAACATTTTTTAAGTAATACATAGAGGAATTGAACATTTTAAAAAGAAAGGACAAACATGCAAAAAAATCCTGGTGGTTTTGGTGAACCTTGTTCTGATATGGTGATCCAGTTTGTCGGAATAACCGATGTGAGAAAACTGTGGAATTTATTCTACAAGTCTGGAGCTGACCCGGGACTACAGCAATGCATATTAATAAACATTGCCCAGAACAGCTCCTCATCCGAAACTCGTTGGCTCGCGTATCGCAGGTCTAAAAAAGGTCACAGATCCGAGCGCATAATCCTGGAAGAAATCGTGAAACACGAGAGAGATCCTGTACAAAAAAATCGAGCGAAAGAAACTTTGCGCAGTCTTGCGACAACTAATTAGGCAAATAAGACGGCCTAATAAGCCCAAAAAATACTCCGTCAATTATATTGGCGGAGTTTTTTCTTGCCATTTGTAGCATTTCTATTAAATTGACAAATTATTATATTTTTAGTATAAATTTGTCCGGAAGATTTATAAGCCGCTCATTTAACTTCAAGGAGGATTCAATTGAAAATAGACATTCTTTGGGCACTTGTTGCCTCAATATGTTTTGGTTTGTCAGGTCCGATTGCCAAATTGGCACTCGATAAAGGTCTTTCGCCACAAGGATACAACATAATCTATGGGGTATGTCTTGGCGGAATTGCCATTGTTTCAATAATAACTAGAGAATCCATGACACTTGCAAACTGTTTCCCAAATTATTCATCATTTCTTTATGGAATCATAGCAGCAATAATTTGTGGAATTGGTTTTATAGCAAGTTCTCATTCTATGGCTCACCCAGATGCAAAGATATCCATCGTGATTGTCCTCTTCGCGACCTATCCGGTGATATCATCAACTATCGGTCTTACCTTTTTCGGAGAAGCACGACATGTTTCTCTACCGATGTTAATTACTGGTATCGTAATGGTAATAGGCGGAGGATTGCTTGTTATAAACAGTATAAAATAATTCGATCCTTTTGATCAGCACCCGCGCAGTTTTGCTGTGCGGGTTTTCTTTTTTTGAAAAATAGATGCTATATAGAACCAAATCCGGTTAAGTTTAAGTGTGTAGACCCCCTAATCCATTGCTGATCCTTATCGGTTTCAAAACGGTTTACAACCAAAAGATAATCACTTGATGAGACATCTTCTGGAGACAACCCCACGTTTATGCCGACAAGTGTGGTTGGTTGTATATATGTATAATTACCAAATCCAATGTTGGCTTTATAATTTGGTTCAACAGGTAGAGTAATATACTTTGATAGTAATGATCCTAGATTTTTCCATTCAGGTGTGATATTCCCCTCAACAGTTGAATTTATATATTCACCAGAACCACTGTCTGGCGCGGAGCCGTACTCTGCTATATATAATTCTATAGCGTTACTTATTTGATGTATATCTTGCATCCTTCTTGCATCCCTTGCTTTAGCTCTGGCGGTATTCAATGATGCCATCACAACACTTGCAAGTAATGAAATTATTGCTATTACGACCAGTAATTCTATTAAAGTGAAGCCTCGTTTTTTTGAAAACATACTCATTATAATTATATGGAAAAAAAGAAAATCGCTAAAGCGAAACAAATAACCGCAACTACTATCATCGGTACAATTGATGACCCCGAGTCTTTCGCCAAACCAAATTTTATGAACAACCTTGTAACCCAACCTGTTTGTTCAGACCGTGCTGAATGGTTTCTATAAAATTTTTCTTCTTCAAATTCCAATGACATAATTTAATTATACAATATACTAATTGTTCTTCAGATACCTCCAAATCGCAGGATCTTCTTGGCCCAGTGCCCACGCCGAAAATCCAGCCAATCCACGTGTTTTTATTAGTTCTTGTTTTATTTTAACACTTTCGACACTATCACACCAGATAACAAAATCTGCATATCCTTTTGTAAATTTAAATTTTTCAGCCCCAAGAATTTCATCAAAAGTTCTTTCTTTGTTACTGCCACTTTTGTAATTTTTTTCAGCTAATTTGTATGTCGTCGCACCAGCTCTCACACCATTTTGCCATTGCCAACAATAAAACGGGATTCCAAGAGAAAGTTTTTCGGGCGACGCCTTTGTTAACATATAATCCAAAACCCTATTTACATAAGGTAAAGATGCTACTGGCCCGATTGACCTTGGATCATCATAAGTCATTAAAGAAAGAAAATCAGAATATTTTGCCAACTCTGCATAATCATAGGCGCTGCTCCAATCTTGATTTTTATCATTTGGATTATAATCATTTGACCGCACAACGACCGCCACACTGAATTGCAATTTTTCAGATTTTAATTTCTCATAAGTTTTTTTAACAAATTTTGTGTATAAATCTCTGTCCAAATGATTAATATTCTCAAAATCAAATTGCCAACCAATAAATTTTTGTTTTTTGGCCTCACGAATCATAAAATCTATAATTCTTTCCTGCGCAGGTTCGTTTATCAAAATATCTGACATCAAAATTTTGCTGAAATCATCATTTACAATTAGTGCCATAACATCAGCTCTTTTCCTCTTAGCTTCTTTTATCGCCGCCTTCCCTTTCGATGTTAGTTTTGAAACCTGTAAATCATATCCGACTTCATAAACCTGAGGAGCAAAAACATCGATAACTTTGTGATTTTTTTTGAAACTGTCTAATCCTCTTAAATTTTCAAAATAATAAAAAATATTTTGTGAAGCAAAAGTGCTCATCGGTAACACAAAAGAGATTAATAAAATGAAAAATAAAATTTTCTTATTCATAGAATAATTATATCTGCTTTTTCAATAAAATGTTAGGACAAAAATATAAACTATATCCTTGGCGGTGGCGCAACTTTTTTATATTTTTCAAGAATTTGATTTTCAACAATTACACGCTCTTGACCATATTTCAGGAAAGACAGCTGTTTTAAATTATCAACCTGATCGTAATTTCCTTTTTCTGGCGGTGCAGCCTTAATATTAAATGCATCAATCGGAACTCCGGCAGAAAGCATTTTTACATATGCATTGTAGTTATTAATACTCATAATATCTTTTGCATCAAAAACTGGAGCGAGTTGTTTTTCCAAAAATTCTGCATCGTCAGAGCCAACTCTGAAAATCGCCATGGATCCAACGTTTCCAAAAACAGAATCTTTTATTTTTTCATCAATTTGTGCAATAAATTGATGTGCAATATTTAAAGAAAGTTTATATTTTCTTGCCTCAGACAAAATTGTTGAAATTGAATCTGTGGTCACATTCTGAAACTCGTCGATGTACAAATAAAATGGAGCAAAGTTTTTACCAATAGTATCTGATCGCGACAGTGCCGCCATCAAAATCTTTCCAACTAAAATCAAACCAATTAGATTAGAGTTCATATCACCTAGACTTCCTTTTGAAAGATTAACGAGCAGGATTTTCTTGTTATCCATAATATCTCGGAAATTAAAACTTGATTTTTCTTGTGCGATAACTGGACGCATAATTTCGTTGGCCAAGAAAACATCAAATTTGCTGGTGATATAAGGAACAATATTTTCTAGGGATGCTTCACCGCCAGCTTTTGTGGCAATTTCTCGCCAAAACTGAATCACTACCGGATTTTTACAATTATTTAATTTTAATTCTCGGAAATTTTTATCTGACAAAACTCGGGAAATATCAAGAAGGGTCGAACCAGAATCTGGATCATCGATTGCAAGCATAGCTGCGTTACGGAAATATTGTTCAAACATCGGACCAAAACCCTCTGGATTTGAACTATATAATTTGTGAAAAATACTAAATAATTCGTTTACTACAAAAGTTTTTTGCTCTGGTTTATTTCTATCATACTCCAACATGTTCAAGGCCATTGGTCTGGCTGTGTGACTTGGATCAAAATAAATTACGTCTTCGTATCTTTCCTTTGGAATATTCGCTAAAACGTCTTGGACATCTGATCCGTGTGGATCAATCAAACAAACCCCATCACCGTTTCTGATATCCTGGATAATCATGTTTTTTAATAGATTTGTTTTACCGGTTCCTGTCTGACCAATAACGTAAAAATGTCGCAAACGGTCTTCTGGTGAAAAATAAATATCCGTTTCTAGATTTCTGTGAATATTTTTTCCAATATAAATTCCCGATTTTGGAATAGTTAATGGCGCTGAACCAGTTTTCATTTTATTTGTTTTTAGTTCTGGTGAATCCAATGCATCTTCTGACGGAAAATGAATAACTGTCGCTAATTCCCGTAGATTCAAAGGGATATCATATTCCTGATTAAATTCTCGAAAAGAAAAATTTCTAAATAATTCACGTTGTTCGCCCGAACTTAATTCTAAAAATTCAAATTTATTACCATTAGTATTTTCAAACTGATTAAATGCTGATTGAATATCTTTCAAAACTGCCGATGTTCGCTGTTCTGTTTTTGTCGAGACAACAATTCTAAAATTTGTTGAAACTATTGGGAAACTAATTTTGTTTTTTATGTTTTCAAGCAAAATTGAATCAACACTAATCGGCGCTGAATCTTTTGATGGTTTCTTTTCAAGTGAAGAAGAATTTATAAAACCGGATATGCGCGAAGCCCAAACACTTTTCCAGTTATTCATGATATGTAATTCATCAGAATCTTTCGCTCCCTTTTCAACTTTTCCTAATGCTTTTTCATAATGTTTCAAATAGAAATCACCAACTGGTTTGAAAACCATTTGAATTGCTGCTGCCTCGTCTTTCTCTTGTAATTTTGAAAAAACATTAAGCAAAACTTTCATCGGATCACTGCCAAAAGTATCATGCATTTTAATAGTTTTTGCATGGATTTTTTTATGAGACAGATAAACACCTTTTGAAAAACCGGCCTCATTAAAAATATTAAAATCATCCTTTTGTTCACGAATATAGGCGTCAGGAAAAACTGAAATCAATTGTTTCTCGAACAATTGAATTTTGGCATCTGGAACAGAAACATAAAAAATAAATTCTCGACTACCGATACTGTTGGCAATCTCAATGGTTAAATATTCATCTTCATCAGAATCAGAAATCGACAACATACCAAAATAGAATTGCTCCATGAGTTCAAAAAACTTTTTCAAATCAATATTGTCTTTTTCGCGATCATAACCGAGCGAAACCTCAAACAACGTCCGGCGCAATGTTTTATCGAGCGGAGTTTTTTCTTTCAAACCCGGGACATCGTAACCTTCTTTCAAATACTGAATAATAAATCTATGAAAATCGTCTGTTAGATGTGGATCTTTTAATTTTTGAACAATATTAATCGCATTCAAAATACCTTTTTCATAAACAATAGAAATAAGCTCGGCCATCTTTGTATCATGTTCTTCTGGGCGCAAACGTAAAACAATTTCTTCACGAAATTTTTCTGGAATTGCAACTCCCTTTTGTAGAACATTCTCTGGGGATTTTTTCGTATATTCATCAACAGCCTCCTTAATAATAGTGTTCCTATCAATGCCGCCTTCTCTTTCTTGATTTTCCTTTTCTCTATTCAAAATATTTTCCTTCAAAAAAGAAAGCTCTTCTTTTGTAGAGGATATTTTATTTTCTAAGTTAAATTTTTCCATTTTTTTATAGGAACCAAAACTGGTATCTGATAATTATACCTAATTTTTGAATAAGTTGCAGAGAAACAGAGTTGGGATTATCATAATATATGACTCGATTGGGTCCGATCGAGTAATATTTATTAAACGCGTTTAATTAATATAAAATGTCTACAAAAGAAAAAGACACTCAGGAAGAAGTCGCGGGTGACGCTGTTGTGACTGGTGATGTCGTCGATGATTCTCGAGATCAAGACGAAGAAACAGAAACTGAAGAAACAGATTCTTGGGATGAAGGTGAAGAAGACGGTGACGATTCTTCTTTCGAATAAATAAGAAAGAACGAGATAAAATATCTCGTGAGAACAGCAAAACTCGCTAATTTTAGCGAGTTTTGTATTTTTAAAGTAGCTTTTTTGGATAATATACAGTTTTATTCCGTCTATAATTTCCATATTGCGTAGGCAAGGCTATTGTGGTAAAGTTGTTTTTACGGTTGCTTTAAGGCAACATTTTTTAATAAGAAGTTGACAATTCAAAATAAAACCAGAATAAACGGCCAAATACGCGCAAAAGAATTGCGTGTCCTTGGTCCACTTGGTGAAAACATTGGAGTTATTAGTCTCGAAGAAGCTCTGCGACAAGCAAGAGAAGCCGGACTTGATTTGATTGAAATATCAAGCAGTGCCGTTCCGCCAGTTGCAAGAATATTCGATTACGGTAAATTTTTGTACGAACAAAAGAAAAAACAAAAAGTTGCCAAAGCAAAAGCTCATAATGTCGAAGTAAAGTCGATCCAAATAAAAATGGGAACCGATGAAAACGATCTTGGGATAAAAGCCAAGAAAACATCCGAGTGGCTAAACGAGGGGCATAGGGTTAAAGTTGAATTGTTTCTTCCAGGTAGAACCAAATATGTAAACGAAGATTTTTTGAAAGGAAGATTAAATCGCTTGCTAAAATTGGTTTCTGTCGACTATAATGTTGCAATTCCAATAAGAAAAGACCCCAAAGGTCTATCAACTATAATTGAAAAAAAATGAAAACAAATAAATCATATTCAAAAAGATTAAAGGTCACCCGAAAGGGCAAAATAATTGGCCGAAGACCAGGACAAAACCATTTCAACGCCAAAGAAAGTCGAAATACACAGCTTGGTAAAAAGCGAATGAAAGACTTTTTTATTACCAATAAACAAAAAGCAAGATTTTTGCCTAACAAATAATTTATGTCACGAGTAAAAAGAGGAACAATTTCAAATAAAAGAAGAAAAAATGTCTTAAAACAAGTTAAAGGTTATCGTTTTGGACGAAAATCAAAGGAAAGAATGGCGAATACGGCTATTAGAAAAGCTGGTCAAACTGCTTTTCGTGACCGAAGAAACAAAAAACGAAGTTTTAAAGGTCTGTGGCATCTAAAAATAAATGCAGCGACTCGCCCACTTGGAATGTCGTACAGTAAATTTGTTGGTGCTTTAGGAAAAAAGAAAATTATAATTGATAGAAAAATTTTGGCAGAAATTGCCGAGAAAAACCCTGAAATATTTGCAAAAATAGTTGAAAGCGTTAAATAAAAACTCCTATAAAGAAAACCGCGAACACTTTTTGAGATCCTCCGCAGACTCATTTTGGTCAAATGAAAATTGACGAAAATGATGTCGAGGACTGGATCGAATAAAAGTGTTCGTGGTTTTTCTTTTTCTGAATATTTTATAACTCTATTATCTGTCCTTCAGAAGGGTGCACAGCATTTATATTTAAATTGTCTTTTAATCTTTGTGCCAAAAACATTGTAGATTTTGGTTCGCCCATTACTGTAAAAACAGTCTCAAGTGTGTCGGCTGATTTTGAAACAAATTCAACCAAATCATCAGAACCCTTGTGTGAGGAATAACCAGAAACCGTAAAAATTTGGGCTTTTACCTGAACAGTTTCGCCATCAATTTTTACTTCTTTTAATCCCTCCTCAATCGAGCGTCCCACAGTACCCAAAGATTGAAAACCAATAAACAAAATAGCATTTTTTGGATCCGGTAAATATTCTTTTTCATGATCAAGAATTCTGCCGCCAGAACTCATACCCGAACTTGCAATGATAATTTTAGGACCATTTGTTTTTCTAATTTGTTCAGATTCTAATTTTGAAAAGGTTCTAATTAATTTTGGAAAATCAAAAATATCATCTCCTGACAGAATTCTTGCTTGAACTTTATCATTAAAATTTTGAAATTGTTTTGCATAAATATCTGTTAATCTAATTCCAAGAGGAGAATCAAAAAATACCGGAACAGATGGAATTTCTCCACTTTCAATAAAATTATTCATTTCATGAAGCAGTACCTGAGTTTTTTCCAAAGAGAAAACAGGGATAAGCAGCGTTCCTTTTCTATTTATAATTGTCATCAAAACTTCTTTTAATTTCGCTCGTCGATCTTCTTTTGCTTCGTGATTTCTGTCTCCGTAAACGCTTTCCATAATCAAATAATTCGCATCTGTAATATCTTCAGTATTTCTCATAAGCGGTGTTGGAGTGTTTCCAAGATCTCCTGTAAAAACAATTTTTTTAAAGGTATTTCTATCGGTGAGACAAATCATGGCCGAACCCAAAATATGTCCAGCGTCTTTTAATAAAACAGTGAAATCATCATTTAATTTTAACTCTGTGTGATAATCCAAAGTTTCCCACAAAGACATTGCCGCCTCGACGTCTCTCTTTTCATATAAAGGAGGAACTTTGTATCGTCTGGCTTCATCCGCAACTATTCCAGCGGCGTCATCTAACATCGCAGCAGCAATTTCCCTGGTCGGACCTGTTGAAATAATTCTGCCAGAAAAACCCTCTTTTACTAATTTAGGAATTCTGCCTATATGATCAATGTGTGAATGAGTAACAAATAAAAAATCAATATCGTGCGGATTAAAAGGGAAAGGTTTTCTATTTGGATCCTGATCTGGCTTAAATTTTTGTCCCTGAGTCAAACCACAATCAACCAAAATAAAAGTTTCCGAATCCTCTAACAAAAAATTCGCTCCTGTTACAGTTCCTGTTCCGCCATAAAAATGTAATTTTAGTTTTTTATCCATACTTTTTTAATACTTAAAAAATAAGCAACAATTCCCCCAACGACATCCATAATTAAATCTAATATCGTGTCGCCAAGATCATTCATCACGTCCGATAAACCAGCAAACAATTCCCACAATTCCCAAGTTAAACCAACTATCAAAACAAAACCAATAACGACGCTGAAAATCACAATTCTGCTGTCAGCCGGAAAACTAATTTTCTCAGAAGTAAAAAATATAAATAAGGCGATGTATCCCATTAGAAGACCACCTAGAAAATGCATTAAAATATCAAACCAACTAATAGACCAATAAAGAGAATTTAGCTCGGCAAAATGGTGTAGGGCAGCAATTAGAATAGATAATAATGCGATTTCTATAAAAAGTTTTTTACGATAAATCATTCGCATTATTATATCAAAAATACCAACCACATTAAATGCAATTGGTATTGTTGATGAGGATCAAGTAATGAGACCCCTGCTTAAAGCAAGTTGGTGTTCTCAGCAATACGCCAAGGCATACTACGATTTGAACTCCATTATGATCTTAAAATGTAGAAGTCATTACATGACCCCGTATTAATTATATACCTGTCACACAGGTTGTCAAAGAAAATCTTTATAAAGAATTTATTCTAGTATTCCGTCAAGATTAACATCATATAAAATCTGCTCTTGCACGAGGCGATAATTAACAATTTCTTTCTTATCAAACCACAAATCTATCTCCTTTTGGGCGTCTTCGACAGAGCTTGAGGCGTGTATTAAATTTCTAATTCCGCGACCAGATAGATCAGCAAAGGCATATGAATCCATAACAAAATCGCCGCGAATTGTCCCAACGTCAGAAGATAAGGGCTCTGTTCCACCTACAATTTTTCTAACAATTTCGACCGAATGGCAGCCCTGCCAAACCATTGCGACAACTGGACCAAAAGTCATGTAATGAGTCAAAATTTCTAAAACTCTTTTACCAGCGCTAATTGGATCACTACCAATTGGTTTTTGTCCCTTACTCTTGTAGGCATTAATAGTTTTATTTCCAACTTTCTCAATCCATTCTGGATCTAAAGTGTAGTGTTTTTCAATTTGCTTTTTATCTGGTACCAACATTTTCATGGCCACCATTTTTAGTCCAATTCTTTCTAACCGACGAATTATCTCCCCTATTAAACTTCTCTGAATACCATCCGGTTTTATAATCACTAGTGTCTGTTCTTTTCTCATACAATTTTTTATATTAAATTTATTCTTCGGTTAAAATAATTGGGCCATCATCAGTAATTGCGATTGTGTGTTCAAATTGTGCGGCCAATGAACCGTCACTTGTTTTATATGTGTGACCGTCCTTGGCTACTATAATATCACTACTTCCCAAACTAAACATCGGTTCAATAGCAATCACCAAACCATTTTCCATTTTTTCTCCTTGACCACGATCACCAAAATTTGGAACAAAAGGATCTTCGTGAACGGCATATCCGACGCCGTGGCCGGTCAATTCATTTACCACCGACAGACCCGCACTTTGGGCTATTTTCTCCACTGTTGCCCCGATATCGCCAATATGATTACCGACACAACACTGTTTAATTGCGGCGTTTAGGGCCTCTTTTGTGCGATTTACAAGCTCTTTAACATGTTTCGGAGCGTTTCCAACAATCACAGTAGTAGCGCTATCTACGAATAAACCGGCCTCGACAAGGCCAATATCAACTTTTACAACATCTCCTTCCTTAATTTCTTTATCTTCTTCGTTTGGAATTCCGTGAACAATTTCATCGTTTATTGAAAGACAAATACTGCCAGGAAAAGGCCGTCGAGCGCCACCTGGCTTATAGTTTAAAAAAGATGGGCGGCAACCCATTTCAATAATCATTTTATGTGCAAAATCATTCAAGAAAGAAGATTTTACTCCCGGTTTAACCAATTTCGCAGTTTCTTTTATCACTTTTGCTAATTTTTTTCCAGCAATGCGTAATTTTTTTATTTCGTCTTTTGTCTTTAGTCTAATCATACAATTTTATATACCTAGCGCCTTGATTATATCGGCATGGATTTCTTCAACTGTCCTTTCTCCGTTTATTTCATGAAGATGAACTCGGGTGTCTTGACGATAATAATTTAAGGTCGGAATAACATCCGTTTTAAACCATGCCATTTTTTCCTTAATGTCATTGATATCTTTATCATCACTACGACCACGATTTATCATTTTTTCTATGGCCCAATCAACAGAAACATCCAAATAAACAACATGAACATTATCTCTTTCAAAAAAATCTAGGGCTGAATCCAAAACTTTTGCTTCGCTAAAACGTCGTGGTGTTCCATCAATTAGTAAATGTTGATTTGGTCTTAATCTGCGAACAATTTCTCCTCCCCATGCCCAAATAGCCAAAAATTCTGGTTGCAAACCTCCTTCGTCATTTATTTTTTTTGCTAGATCACTAGCATAATTTCCTTCTTTTATAAAAGAGCGAAAGCGCGAACCAGATTCCAGATGAAAAATACCTCTTTTATCTTTTGTTTTTATAAATTCAATAAGTTTCTCGGCTTGTGTCCCTTTGCCACAACCAGAACGCCCTATAAATATCACGGTTAAAAGATCCATATAAATAATCTTATCACAAAAAAAGCAAAAAAATTATTACGGGTGAGACTAGTACTCCCTTAGAGAAATCTGAGAATCGACTTTTTTGATCAAATCAACAACCACTGAAACGACGATGAGAAGTGCTGTACCACCAATTGTCAATGATGTAATTCCAGATAAACTTTGAATTATAATCGGCAAGACGGCAATTATTCCAAGAAATAATGCTCCGTATAAAGTGGTTCTGGTTATAATGTGCCCTAAATGTAGAGAAGTTGATTCTCCGGGTCTAACTCCAGGAATAAATGCGCCTGACTTTTGTAGATTTTTTGAAATTGCGTCTGGATCGAAAGTAACGGCAGTGTAGAAATATGTAAATAAGAAAACCAAAATAAAATATGTAATTCCGTAGAATAGTTGATTTGAGAAAAAATTGTTTACAGAAGCCGCAACAGATCTGACAGTTTCATTATTAAAAGTACTCAAAAGATTTGTGATCATCTGAGGTAAAAGCAAAATTGAAAGGGCAAAAATAATTGGCATAACACCAGCCATGTTCATTCTGAGAGGAATATATGTTGAAACTCCGCCATACTGTTTATTTCCACGAACTTGTTTTGCATAAGTGACGGGAACAGGTCTTTCGGCCTCTGTAATCGCCACAACACCGGTGATAATAACAATGGCGGTGAAAGCAAATGCCAAATAAGTTGGAATTTGTGAAGCGTCATAGTTTACAAATAGCTGACTAATTCCAGACGGAAGTTGAGCGACGATACCTGAAAAAATAATTAATGAAACACCATTTCCAATACCGAATTCCGAGATTAATTCTCCAACCCACATCAGTAATATGGAACCGGCCGCAATTGCAATAATATTTGTAACTAATTGTAGACTAGACAAATCTGGAACAACACCTCTCTGCTGTAACAAAAGCAAAAAACCAAAAGCCTGAACCACTGCGATCGGCAATGTTAAGATTCTGGAATATTGACTGAATTTTTTTCGTCCAGCCTCGCCCTCTTCGTGATACATAGCTTTTAACTTTTCTGACATCATCGTCAAAAGTTGCAGAATAATTGATGCTGTAATGTATGGTCCAACACCAAGCATCACAACAGACAAACCAGACAAACCACCTCCAGAGAAAATATTAAGCAAACCAAAAAATTGATTGTTACTGAAAAATTGATTTAGAGCTGCAGTATCAATTCCTGGGATAGGAATATTTGCAAACAATCTAAAAACGATCAAGGCACCCAACATAAAGAGAATTTTCCTAGACAAATTTCTGTCCTGAATAATCAACTTTGTCTTGGTTATAAATTCTCTAATCATATTTTATTTCTTTTTTTCTGAAACAACTTCAACTGCTTTTTTTACACTCTCAGACATTGAAACTCCGGTGAAAACTACTTTCTTTTTTAACTCTCCTGCAACAATTTTAACTTGAGGAAACTTTCCTGCAACTTTTCTAATCAAACCCTTTTCAAACAAAGTTCCAGCTGAAACAGTCTCTCCATCTTTGTAATTTGATTCAATAATTGATAAAGAAATGACTTTTGCTGGTAATTTAACAGAAGTGTTGTAATTTTTACCGTGACCTCGCAGTTTTGGAATTTTTTTAATGATATCTCTAAGTTCTGGATATAATTTTCTTCCTGCTCTGGCTTTTTGTCCCTTGGTACCCTTTCCTGAAGTTTTTCCTCTTTTGCCACCACGACCAATCAGTCTTGATCTTTTAAGTTTTGTATTTCTTTTTACTTCGTGAATTTTCATATTATTTATTTAATATTTCTGATTTAACAGCTTTGTTTTCAACGACAGTTTTTTCTCTTATCACTGTTTTGCTTAAAGAAGAAAGGGCTTTGATTGTGGCTTTTGCAATATTCAATTTGTTCTTGCTGCCTGATAATATTTTTCCATTCAAATCATTCAAGCCACCGAGTTCGATAATATCTCGCATCGCGCTACCTGCGACAACACCTCTTTTTGGAGCTGGTAAAATTTTGACCCTGGCACTATTGAATTTTGCTGAAACCTCGTGTGGAATAGACATTGATTTTGTTGTATTAATCAAAATAGCATTCTTTTGTGCGTCTTTTGTTGCTTTGTCTATTGCAAGTGAAGTGTCGCCAGCTTTTCCTGTTCCAACACCGATTTTTCCTTTTCTATTACCAACAACAATCGCGACGCTGAAACTGAAGCGACGTCCTCCAGATGAAACTCTGGTCACTCTGCGGATATCAATTATTTTTTGGTCAAACTCTGATTTTTGTCTTGGAGAACGTCTTGAAACCCTTCTATTTTTTTTGAAATCACCAGAACCTCTTTGTTGATTAATTGGGTTGAAATCTTTTCCGGCTGTTTTTGGTGCAGATGGAGCAGCTGGTACAACCGGCGCGGTAGCTACTGCGGTAGATTCAGCAGAAACAACTGATTCTGTTTTTACTTCTTTATTTGTTGTGTTTAATTCGTCTGACATATATTAAAATTTAAGTCCTGCCTCACGCGCGGCGTCAGCAAAAGCTTTTAAGTTACCTGTGTAAATAAATCCTCCTCTGTCAAAAACAACCTGGTCGATTTTTTTTGCTTTGGCTAGTTCAGCAATTTGCTTTCCAGCAAGAATAGCGCGCTCTACCAAAGTTTTTCCTTTAAATTCTCTAGTCCAAACATAAGCCAATGTTTCTCCCTTATCATCATTTATTAACTGAGCGATCATGTTGCTATTTGATTTTGAAACAGCAAGTCGTGGTCGTAGAGCTGTCCCAGAAATTTTTGCTCTGATTTTTGTGTGGCGCCTTATTCTTTTTTCAGCTTTTTGTGTTTTCATAAAAATTAAGCAGTTTTCTTACCTTGTTTTCTTCTAACAACCTCACCATCATAGTGAATACCTTTTCCAAGATACGGTTCTGGTTTTTTCTTTGCTCTTATATTTGCAGCAAATTGACCAACTTGTTCTTTGTTAATTCCTTTAACAGAAATTTTGTCTCCTTCTGTTGTGACTTTTATTCCTGCCGGAATTACCATTTCAACCTGGTGTGACAAACCAATATTGAAGACAAGTTTTTCGCCCTTTGCTTCTACACGATAACCAACACCTTCAACAACAAGTTTTTTCTCGTATTCTTTGTTAACACCGTCAATCATATTCTCAATAATTGAAGCATATGTTCCCCAAAGTGCTTTTGTCTCAATTGTTTTTTTCTTTTGACTTAAAACAACAGAACCATTTTCAACTTTTATTTCAATATCAGAATTAAATTTTATTTGTAACTCTCCAAGTGGTCCTTTTACAGTAACAACATTTTCATTAACAGTTACTTCTGTTTTTTCTGGGATTACTATTGGTTTTTTTCCTATTCTTGACATATATTTTTTACCAAATTTCAAATAATACTTCTCCACCAACTTTTGATTTTCGTGCTTGTGTTCCGCTGATAACACCTTTTGGAGTCGTAATGACTGACAAACCATAACCGCTTTTAACTGATTTTATACTATCAGCACCACGATAGATTCTTTTTGATGTTTTTGAAACTTTTTTTACGTCATTAATCGCAGGCAAACCATTTTCGTATTTTAAAGTTATTACTGCTTCTTTTTTTACCTTATCTCCTTTTATAGAAAAATCTGCGATGAACTCTTCTTTTTTTAGAAGTTCTAATATAGAAGCAATTAGGTTAGAAGAAGGAACGATCATTGTTTCCTTTTTAGCATTTGAAGCAGTTTTAAGTCCGTTTATTAAATTTGAGATTTTATCGTTTACCATGATGATTTTTTGATTCCTGGAATTTCTCCTTCGTTAGCTAGTTCACGAAAGCAAATTCTACACAAACCGAAATCTCGCATAAACGCTCGACGTCGACCACAACGAAAACAGCGTCGAACGACTCGGCTTTGAAATTTTGGTGTTTTTTTTGCTCTCGCAACTTGAGATGTTTTTGCCATAAAAATTACTTAAAACCCTTTAAATATAAGGCTTGCCTATACTAACAAGCGACTACACTAGTGTCAATTGTTATTTTTTGAAGGGCAAACCAAGATATTCCAAGAACGCAATTGTATGTTTTTTATCATTTGAGGATGTAACAATTGTTACCGACATACCAAAAACATTCTTTAATTCTTCATCTGCAATCTCTGGAAAAATTGTACTTTCCTTGATACCAAATGAATAATTCCCCATTTCATCGACCCCATCGGCCGAAAGACCTCTAAAGTCTCTCGCTCGAGGAAGTGCAATGTGAATTAATTTATCTAGGAAATCTGTCGCCATTTTACCCCGCAGAGTTACCCTGAAACCTGCCAAATCGCCCTCTCGGACCTTGAATTGTGCAATTGATTTCTTTGCAAGTTGTGGAGATGGTTTTTGACCAGTGATTCTTGCGATTCTCTCTGGAATGAGTTCAAGTTTTTTCTTGTCAGTTATCGAACCAACACCAGTTGAAACAATTATCTTTTCAATTTTTGGTGTTTGTGTTGCATTCTCAAAACCAAGTTTTGATTTTAGTGATTCGAATGCCGCTATTTCTTTTTCTGTGATGCTTTTGAACATAAATTTATTTCTTATGAGTCTTCTTCTCGCCGACTACCTTTTTACTTGCAACTTTGGCGGTTTTTGTTTTCGTATCAACCAAAGCAACATTTGATACATGAACCGGTGCAGGAAGGCTGATAATTTCACCTTTTTGTCCTTCTTTTCTTGGGCGAACATGTCTTTTTGTCATATTCAAACCCTCGACAATCACTTTTGATTCTCTTGGTAAAGCGCGGACAACTTTCCCTTTTTTTCCTTTGTCCTTTCCGGCTAGCAATATTACATTGTCATCTTTTCGTATTTTCATAATAATTAAATAACTTCTGGTGCCATTCCAACGACTGTCTGAAATCCCATTTCAGTAAGTTCGCGCGGAATCGGTCCAAAGATTCGGTTAGCAATTGGTTCTTTTGTTCCCTTTGCAAGTAAAACAACAGAGTTTTCATCAAATCTAATATAAGAACCATCTTTTCGACGGAAAGGTTTTGCTTGTCTAACAACAACTGCGTGTAAAACATCTTTCTTTTTAACTTGCTTTCTGGGTTCTGCTTTTTGAACAGAGATAACAACGATTTCCCCGATCTCGGCGTATCTTTTTGCTGCAGCGCCAAGCACCTTGAAAACTCGGCCAATTTTTGCTCCCGAGTTATCCGCTATCATTACTATTGATCGTGGTTGAATCATAAATTTATTGGTTATCTTCTGTTACTTCAGCCGATGGGGCTTTTGAAACAATTGAAAGCAATTTGAATCTTTTGTCACGAGAAATTGGACGGCACTCAATTATTTCTACTTTATCACCCAAACCGGCAGTATTACCGACATCATGTGCTTTATATCTTTTTCTTACGCTAATGAATTTCTCGTATTTTTTGTGTTTAAAATATCTGTTTACTTCGACAACAACAGTGTCTTTCATTTTGACAGATCGAACAATGCCAGAAAGAATCTTTCCTTTGTTTACTTTATTATTTTGTGTATCTTTTTTATTCATTATCGGCTATTTATTTCAGTCAAAATTTGAGCAATTTGTTTTTTGTATACTCGACATTGACGAACATTTTTAATTCCACTGCCAGAAATATTAAATTTGAATTTGCGTAAATCTTCTCGCACGTCAGCAAGTGATTTTTCCAATTCTTTTTGTGATTTTGTTTTTAAGTCTTTCGCCATAAATTTGAATTTTACTTTAACAAAAGTTTACCTTCTCGCAACCACCTTTGTTTTGATCGGCAGTTTTGTTCCAGCTTTTCGCAAAGATTCTTTTGCAACTTCTGCTGTAACACCGTCAACCTCGAAAATCACTCGACCTGGATGAATTTCAACTTCGTAACCTTGCAAATCCCCTTTACCCTTACCCATCTTTACTTCTGCAGGTTTTTTTGTAAAAGGTCTGTCAGGAAAAATTCGAACCCAAGCGCGTCCTGTTTTTCCAAGGTGATGAGACATCGCTCGGCGAGCGGCCTCAATTTGATTTGATTTAACTCTAGCAGGAGTTGTGGCTTTTAAACCAAAAGAACCAAAATTTACCTCTGTTCCTCTGGTTTCTGGGCGCAACATCTTTTCCGGATGTTTTCTAGCTGTTTGCCATTTTCGATATTTAACTTTTTTTGGAAATAATGTCATGTTATTTATTTATTATCCTTTTCAAATATATCGCCTCTGTATATCCAAACTTTTATACCTAAATCACCCTGAGGAATAGTTGCTCTTTCTCTAGCAAAATCAATATCTGCACGAAAAGTTTGTAACGGAACACGACCCTTTCTTAATTCTTCGGTTCTCGCCATATCAGCGCCGTTCAAACGACCTCCGATTCGGACACGAACACCTTTGACATCACGATTCGCCATGACTTTTTCAACTGTTTGTTTCAAAACACGTCTGAAAGGCATTCTTTTTTCCAAAGCCTCAACAACTTGTTGTGCAACAATTTTGGCATCACTTTCTGGAGATCGAATTTCTTCTATTTCAAGTTTTAATTCAACACCCTCTTCGTTCAATTTGTTTTTCAACATGAATCTGGTGATTTCAGATCGAAGTTTTTCTGTCCCTTCACCATTTCGACCAATAATAAGACCTGGGCGTGAAGTTTTTACAATGACGCGAACTGCATTTTGACTTCTTTCAATTTCGACCAAAGAAACATACATTCCACGTAATTTCTTTACAACATATTGGCGAATTAAAGTATCGGCTTTCAAATAATCACGGAATTTCTTTCCGGCTCCAAACCAGCAAGATTTCCATTCTCTGATTATTCCAAGTCTATGTGAATATGGGTGTACTGTGTGTGACATAATTATTTCTTTGTTTTTGTTACTTTTTCAGCCTTCTTTACGGGAGCAGTTTTAACATCTAAAACAACCTTGACGTGGCTTGAACGTTTCTTTATAGGCGCTCCACTACCACGAGCACGAGGCATCATTCTGTGGAAAGTAATTCCATCATCAACTCGAATTTCTTTTATGAAAAGTTCTTCTTTATTATTTAAACCGTGATTATGTGAAGCATTGGCGACTGCTGACTGCAATAATTTTTGTATTGGAAGAGTAGATCTTTTATCTATAAAAGTTAACATATCTAAAGCCTCGACTATCTTTTTACCGCGAATAATGTCGGCAACCATTCGGACTTTTTTTGGAGACTGTCTATAATTTTTTAATTCAGCGGTTATCATAAATTATTATTTAGCGGCTGGAGCCTTTGCATCAGTTGGTTTAGCGGCCTTTGCAGCAGCAATTTCAGACTCTCTTTTTGCCTGTTCCAATTCTTTTTGCATTTTACCTCCGTGTCTTGTGAATTTCTTTGTAAAAGAAAATTCACCGAGTCGGTGTCCAACCATTTCCTCGGTGACTAATACATCAATATGAGTTTTGCCATTGTGAACGCCAAATGTAAAACCAACCATTTCAGGTGAAATTTGGCTTCTTCTTGCCCAAGTTTTTATAGAACCAGTTTGAACTGGTTTTTTCCCGGCGATTTTTTTCAAAAGTTTTTCGTCCACGTATGGACCTTTTTTAAGTGATCTTGTCATGATTTTAAGACGACCGCAAAAGTCACTAAATTGGCTGCGAGACTAAAATCGCCTCGAGCATTTAGTGTCTTTACATTAAAAAACACGTAAATTTGCAGTAAGCAACATACTAACAAAGTCCGTTAAATAGTCAAGAGATATTTGACATATTATCTAAACAAACAAAAAAACACTTTCTGAGTTCCTCCCGCAGATCGTAGATCGAGGACTGGAACGAAAAAAGTGTTTTTTTGTTTTACTTTTCTATTGAGGTGTATTTCTCTTATTCTTTCTCTTTTCAACAATAAAGATATTTGAATATTTCTTTGGGGTTCTAGTTTTCACACCATAAGCCTGCTTACCCTGACGAGTCTTTGGTCCGCGTCTTAGTGAAATACCTTGTCGTCCTTCACCACCACCGTGTGGGTGATCTACCGGGTTCATGGCTGAACCACGAACTGTCGGACGAACTCCTCTTCTTCGGTTTCGACCGGCTTTTCCAATATTCTGTAGTCGGTAATCTGGATTTGAAACTTCACCAACCGATGCCCAAGCATTTCCCATAATCTTTCTGATTTCGCCTGATGGCATTTTCAAGTGAGTCATACCAGAATCCTGAGCAACGATTTGCGCGTAGTTTCCAGCTGATCTGGCCATAACTGCTCCGGCACCCATTCTGGTTTCGATGTTGTACACAAAAGTACCTACCGGCATTTTTGAAAGAGGTAATCTGTTTCCTGATTTAATTGGTGCGTTTTCACTAACCAAAACAGTATCTCCAACCTTCATTCCTCTTGGAAGAAGAATATATCTTTTCTCGCCATCAGCATAATTAACAAGACCAATGAAACCTGATCTGTTTGGATCATATTCTACAGTTGCAATTTTTGCTGGGATATCTTTTTTGTTATATAGAAAATCTATATCTCGGAAAAGTCTTTTTACTCCGCCTCCTTTGTGAGGAGTTGTGAGATTACCGGCTGATCCACGTCCCACCGCTCTTTTTCTACCCCAAGTTAACGATTTTTGTGGTTCATTCGTAGTCAAAACACCCTTGAATTCTACAGTGGTCATTTGTCTACGGCTTGGTGTTGTTGGTTTATATTTTTTCATAATATTTTTCTAATAATTT
>CAYWTD010000009.1:0-19731 GCA_964461185.1 uncultured Candidatus Saccharibacteria bacterium
TAAAGCGTCATTAAATTGTTGAGGAGTTTCTGGTGTATCTGGATTATCGACTACTGGGATTTCTGTACCCGGAACAACATAGTTCCCGGTGTTACCAGTATTCAGTGTGTCCATTGCATTTTCTTCGTCTTCCACTAAAAAAGGATTTGTCTCTGGATTACCAGCATATTCCTCCCAAGCTGCGCTCGGTTCAGAATTATTAATAGTCTCCGGCACATCTATATCCATTTTCAGTAAACCATCATCTATAGTGAAAAGAATTACCCACGATGTCAGTGCAAGAATTAGTCCAGCAATTGCAGAAGTAATCTTGGTTTTGCCTTCACTTTTATCAAAAACAGCATCAGTGGTCATGTACTGTATTGCGCCAAGAATTATAAAGATGACTGACAAAACCATTATAATTGCAACAGCCCAATTAAACAGACTATTCAAAACGGGTTTAAGCTCAACACTATCTTTACCGCTAAATATTTCGCCTTCTCCAGATAACGGTACATATGCCGCTGCCCCGCTCATCAATGATTGATCAACAACATTTGATGTCGTTGTGTTATTGGACACAAGAATAACTACAAAAATAACAATAATAGAAATGATACAGGATGTTAATAATATTTTTTTTGTTGTTAAGTTTTTCATGCCTTATCTAGTATTAAAATATTCTAATGAAAAATTAGAGGCCAGTCAAAAAGTAATTAAAGAGAAGAGGTTTATTCAGTAATATCCAGACTCCATAGAGACGAATCCTTTTTATTTTGGAAAATTAAATATTCTTCCTGTTCTGATAATTGAATGTCTTTTATATCAAACGCAGATGATTCTAATCCTTGGAATTTTGTTAAAGTGTTAAGTTCAAAATCTATTCGATAAATGTCATCAACAAAAGAAACTTCTCCTAAATACCACGCGTCGGGGTATTTATTTTTTGGTATATTCCTTGGAACTGCACAAAAGGCTATGTTTATATTTTTAATGCTCCAAACACATTTGTCAGCCAGAGTTTTCACATTTACGCTTCTTGTCTCTTGATTAGTTGTATCAAGAATTTGTGTAAAAACAGAATCACTGCTATATGCTGAGTATAATGTTTTTGATAAATTACTGTTTTGTTTTACCAAAAGACCACGATAACCATCAATTATTTTATTTTTTAAACCATTAGCCGGATTAACAGTAAAAGCAAAACCCTCGGATAGATAAGATGGTTTTGTCGTCAAAATAATTCTTGACCCCGCCCATTCTGACAACCATTCTGTGAGAGGACTTTCAAAGATAATTTTTTGATTTGCTGGTGCATTGCCTTCAAATGTATATCCACGACCATCTTTTGTATAGAAAAAAACGTCATTATTTTGCGATTTTGAAATAGAATCAACATTTTTTGGAAGAAAAATACCAGTAATAGAAGAATAAGCATCTTGTTCTCCAGTTTCTTCATTAACCGCTGTGGCTATTTTGCCCACAAAGGTTTCAACTTCATTTCTTTCATCCAAATATCTTAGAACAACACCATTTCCTGCATCAAAAAATGTCGCCTCATAAATTTTCGGGATAGTGGTGTTTGTTATTCTACTTATCGACACCTTGTTTTCCGTCGTTTCAAAAACATTACCAGTTGCTCGATCAATATAACGATAAATTGTTTCTGTTTCATCGCGCTTTATTTCCGGAAGAGTAGATGAATTTTCATCAGGTACGATTTTTCTTTCAAATGTTGTAAAACCAGAAACTGGCGTTGGAGTTATTTGACGGAGTTTTTTAATTTCAGTTGTAATTTGTAAATCTGAATCATTGGTGTTCTGATCGTTTGGATTGTCTGCGCTTGGTCCAGATGTTGGGAAAGAAAATTCATAATCCTGACCAGGTGTTATGCCTGAAGTATCTTTTGTGTTTCCAGAAGTTATGACTACGAATGCAATATAAATACTGGATATAGCGACTAGACTGATTAATATTATTATTGCTGTTTTTCTTGTCATGTTGGTTTAGTGTTTAATTCGTTGGTTGAAGACGAAAATCTAGGTTTGGAGTGTAGTCCTCGACGCTGTTGTAAATTGGAACTTGTGTGAAGGGGTTTACGGGGCCACTGCTTTCTGAAAATTCAGTATTACTAACCCATGAATTTTGCCCCGTCCCAGATAGATCTGTTACGGCGGAAACATTAGCGTTCATTGGGTTTTGGGTTGAAGAATTTGCCGACGCCCCTGTTTCAGTCTGTCTAATAGCTTCTGCAGTGGGACCCGGAGCGGACTCACTCGGCGTACTTGGCGCACTTGGCGCACTCGGCTCAGAATTATTAATAGTCTTCGGTACAACTATATCCATTTTCAGTAAACCATCATCTATAGTGAAAAGAATTACCCACGATGTCAGTGCAAGAATTAGTCCAGCAATTGCAGAAGTAATCTTGGTTTTGCCTTCACTTTTATCAAAAACAGCATCAGTGGTCATGTACTGTATTGCGCCAAGAATTATAAAGATGACTGACAAAACCATTATAATTGCAACAGCCCAATTAAACAGACTATTCAAAACGGGTTTAAGCTCAACACTATCTTTACCGCTAAATATTTCGCCTTCTCCAGATAACGGTACATATGCCGCTGCCCCGCTCATCAATGATTGATCAACAACATTTGATGTCGTTGTGTTATTGGACACAAGAATAACTACAAAAATAACAATAATAGAAATGATACAGGATGTTAATAATATTTTTTTTGTTGTTAAGTTTTTCATGCTTTATCTAGTATTAAAATATTCCAAAGAAAAATTAGATCCTGAACGACCATAAATGTTTATTTTGTCCACTATAACTGAGGAAATTTTGTCTTTTCCTGATTGACCTTCTTGTCTGCCAAATATTATAGCATTTACATTATTACTGGCAGTTTTTATATTTTTGTCGTTAATATACCAACTGTATGATAGTGATGACGCATTTTCTTTGTTATAGAACAACGGAAAGGACACAATTTCTATTTCCTTCCCACCCAGACGTTTTGTATCAGATGCCATCTGATTAAAAATAACTCCATGAGTTGGACTTTTTGCGTACATTAAAACTCGAGGATTTACATAGGAAACATTAACCGTTTTTGTGTTTTGCATTTCTAAACCAGCAACTTTTGCGGTGACACTAATTTTTCTTGGCGGCGTCATATATATTTCTCGTGGCACATATATATAGGTATTTTTCCCTGTTCCAGAAGCTTTCGGTTCAGTTTCCCCATCGACTTTCCATGTGAAAACAATGTTCGAGTCGGGAATATTTCTTCCAGCCGAATCTCTGAAATCAGTGACAGCGACAAATTTTTGTATTGATCCCAAAATTGGTAGAGCCCGTCCTTTGTATAGAGGAGGAACTGTTGTGAGACTTTCGCTCATAATAGACAAACCAGATGGAGTTATTTTCGCATCTGTTGTATATTCACCCGCAACGTTTTTAATCACCGCCCTGATCAACAAATCTTTTCCAGAATCTCCAGTCTTGGCACGAATTTCTTTTAACCCAAGGCCAGATGAAATCAGCTTATTGTCCAGATACCATGTTATTGTCGATTCGTCCAAAGAGAACGAATAGGTTTCCACATGAATAGAAATATCTTGAAAAGGCATTGGGTATATTGGATCTGTGTAAATAAATATACTAGGTTTAAATTCCGGAATTTGTCTAAGAATATCATCAATGATGTCCACATCCAATGATACAGAATCTCCTTGAATATTATTTAAAATCCCAGCCGGAATAGTTTGGGCAAAAACATTACTTGTCCCCGTAAACAATAGGGTAAAAAATAATGTTGTAATAAGAAAATTATAATATTTCACTTTATAGAATTATACCAACTGTGCCTTGTTTTGTTAATCAGGCAGTGTTTTATTTAAGACCCTCAAGCTCTTTCTGAATTTTTCTAACACCGGACTCTTTCAGACTGCCCGCATCTGATTTCAGTTCTTGTTTACTTCTTTTTATATTTAATATCTGCGCTGGGTCTGATGTGATTATTTGGTCTTCGGCGTATGAACCAATTACTTTTATGGCCACATGTTTGAGGCCGGCGAAAAATATACCCTCACCGACATTTGATTCTAGCAACAGATATTTTTCCTCGTCGGTCAGATTAAAAGTTCTTTGAATAATATCAATAGAAGAAGTTGATTGCTTCATCAACAATTGCATCGAAGAGTTACTAATTATTGGTATTCCGTATGGCGAATTCAAAAAGTCTTCAACGTCCTGTGTAATTGTAGATAGTCCTAGGAAGTATTTTCTACCTCTCTTTGCCAAACCAAGCAAGAAAGATGCGGTATCTTCTGATTTCATCATCAACCATGCCTCGTCTATTATAAGGAGTCTTTTCTTTAATTCTTTTCTAATTGCTGTCCAGATGTATTTTGTAATTATATACATTGCAACAGGTTTTAACTCTTCTTCCATGTCTCTAATGGCGAAAACAATAAAGTTTTTATTTATGTCAACGTTTGTTGGTTTATTCAAAAATCCAGACCAAGTTCCAGTCGTGTATTTTGTTAATTTTTGTGCCAAATTTTCCGCACCTTCCATTCCAGAGAGAACTAATTCAAAGTCAGACATAAGTGGCGGTTCAATTTGTGAAAAATCAGATTCCGGTGTTATGTCTTTTAGCGCATACGTTTCTGAAATTGCTCTGTCTATAATCGCGTCCTCCTCTGGTGTTAATCCACCAAGCATTAATCTGAATAGACCGACCAAGTTTATTATGTTTGATCTGAGGACGTCTGCTGGCTGTTCATCTGGTCGGGGTTTTGGTATATCAAAAGGATTAATATGGTGGCTTGATGTTAGCGATATGGTGAAAAATCTACCACCAGTCGCCTCGGCCATATATTCGTACTCTCTTTCTGGGTCGATTACAATAACTTCTGTACCAAACATCAATGATCGTAGTATTTCAAGTTTTGTTGTGTATGATTTTCCGGCGCCGGCCTTTGCAAAAGTGACGGAATTGTAGTTTTCAAGAGAAAATCTATCAAATAATATTAAACCAGAGTTGTGTCTGTTTATTCCATATAATATTCCTCTGTCCGATGTTAGTTCAAATGAGATGAAAGGAAATAAACTGGATAGCGGCGCAGAATTTAATTTAGTATGAATACCCAACAGGTCGGTTGCAATTGGAATTACGCTTTTAAAGCCCTCTTCTTGTTGGAAAATCGCAGGTTTTACATAAACTAATTTTGATTCAAGTATTGATTTAAATTCTGATTCAATTTTATCCAACTCTTCGTCGTTGTTTCCATATATTGTGATATATAACCCAACGTCGAATATTTTTTCTGTCGCTTGTTGCAAATTGTCTCGCAATGTTTCTAGGTCTCGAAAAGCCGTATCAAGTTGTGGATCACGCACTAGGCCTTTTTCCATTCGAACATTTATTTGACTTTCTATTTCCGCAACTTTCTTTTGAAAATGTTTTAGAATTACCGTGGTATTAATCGGATGAATGAATATTGAAACATCAAAGATTTTATCCATATTGATAATCGGAGAAAACCAGTTATCAGAAAGAAATCTTGGATAAGAAATGATGAAAAAACTTCTAATAATTTTGTTACCCAGACTAAGTTCTCTTGGTGAAACCTCTAGTGCAGGAGGGGCGATTATGTCTTTTAATTCCAGTACGCCAGCTTCATATATTTGTTGTGGCAAAAAAGAAGTAATTTTTGTTCCTTCATCAACTTTCTTTTTTCCTTTTATAAAATCAAGTATTCCCATATTATTTTTTGATCGGAGAATCGACATCGCCCGGATTAAATATTTTGTAATAAACCTCGATAATTTCCTCTGTACCAAGGCTCGCGGTTCTTACTCCGCAACGACTGATTCCCTGTTTCACCACAGCAACCCTTTGTTCAATTTGATTTCTGTTTTCTTCAAAATCCTCGGTTTTTGTATTTTTTTTGCTATTCTTTTTTCCAAATATTCCGCCATTTTTTGATAAATCCAAACTAGGTGGAGTATAAGGGACAACGATAAAAAAGTTTTTTGTCATTATATTCACACTCTCAGTGAATGATTTTATGAAGTTTATGTACTCTTTACCCTGTAGTTTTAATAAATCGTTGGTCTGTTCTTTTATTTTTTCTTCAAGCACCATTATGTATGGTCTTATATCAAGTTTTCTTGATTGAATAAATATTTGTATGGAAAAATCAAGCGAGTTTAAAAAATTTTGAAATTGAAAAATTATCGCCGACTGTTCGTCTTTTGATTTTAATTCAAAGTTTAGAGAAGAGGTCATGATGAGCGCTCGCATTGAACCATCCTTCAATATTGCGATACCGTCTCTGACTTCTTTTATTGGTATAAAATCTTGTGATGTCTTTGGTGCCATTTACAATATATATTATACAACATTTATTCTTATTTTATATTTTCGTTCACGTCCAAACTCCAAGAAATATCTTTTAATTTACTATCGGAAAGTTTTGGTATATCCATCAGCGATTCTGATTCAGGCACAACCTCGTTTGGTTTTATTTCTTTTGGTTTTTTCTTCCACAAATATATTTTGTCTGATAAATAGAACTTAACCAAATTTTCAAATGTTTTTGGAAAGGGTTGCCAACCGTTAAATTTAAAGAAAGCAAACATAAGAAAAAGTATCACAACTGGTCCGCCAATAATAACAGCAACTGTTGGTGGAAAAATATTCCAGGCAATAAAAGCAACTCCGGCTGCACCACCAACGAACAAAAATTGTTTTGCTGTAAGGGGACCGAATATTTTGTCTTCAACGCCAATAAATTGTGGTACTTGATATCTCATTATGATAGCGGTTCTCTATACGGGTCTTGTTTTGGTGTGACAGCACCATGTTCATTATCGATTGCGATTGTCGTATTCTCTTTTATGATTTCTGTTGGCGATAATAATTTTTTTTCTGCGATTGTGTCTTTTTGTTCTGTAATTACATCTACCGCATCTGCTTCTTCGCTCTGCTCACTGCCAATTTCAACTAGCTTTTCTTTGATATCTTTAAAAATTTCCTCCTCAACAGAATTTGCAATATCATCCAGTATTTCATCTGGTAATTTTAGTTCTTCTTTAAGGGTTGAAAGATAATCTTTGGGGCTAATAATTCCCAGCATGACAAGAAAGGTATTTGATTCCAGAACACTAGCATCACCAATCACTAAATTATTTTTTTGAGCAATGATTCTTATTTTATTTTCCCAACCAGAATTTACAATCGCCTCTTGCACGACCTTTGGCAATTCTCGAAATCTTTCAAGAATTAATTGATTATTTTGTTCGTCTGTTTTTTCCATAAAAATTATTTATTACTTTCAGCCGCGCTGTCTTTCTTCATTTGTTTGATCAATTCCTCTTTAAGTTTGTCCATCTCACCTTTCTTCATTTTTTTAACTTGTGCCTGAACGGCATGTTTGTTTTTGTATACACCACCGAAACTTTGTAAGGCCCTTTCGGTATCGGCTTGACTGTGTTTACTAATAATTTGCCCAAGTTCTTTTGAGATATCCTCCTTTCTCCCCTTTGCCGAAGAAACAAGACTTTGCTGTGCCGCTATTGCGCCAGTCATCTTAGCTCTGGATTCTTGTTTCTTTTGTATATCGACTTTAATATTTGGGTCCCAGTCCTGTTTTTTCAATTCTTCTATTTCTGCGTCTAATTTCGCAGCATCACTTTGCATTTTTTTAAGATCAGTTTCAGCACGATTGATATCGGCGTCCACAGACCCTAATTCAGTTTTCTTTGCTTTTACATCACTTCTTTCTCCTGTAAGTCTATTAGCTCTTTCGTTGACATTATCTTTTGTCGCCTGTTGGTCCGCTGGTCTAAATTTACCATACGCCTCCTCTCTTTCAAGCAAAGCAGCTCCTTTTGCTTCGCCTCTTGCACGATATCCACCAGCCGCCGCCTTGGACGGTTTGCCTGGGTCAAATCCAACATTTTTTAAAGTAGTTTGTGCTCCAGGCAATTGTCGAACATCAAAACTTCTTCTTGACGCCCACTCTCCTGCCATACCTAGTTTTCTGGATATACGTCCTGCACCCTCTCTACTACCAAATTTACTTAATCCAGCACCAGCGGCACCAAGAGTGCCGGCGCCGATTGCTGCTACTGCGCCAAATCCAATTAGAGAAGCAACCTCCATTCCAACCGCACCAAGTTTTTTACCGATAATTAGCGCGCCGATAATGAAGCCAAGTGTAATTGCGAGATTTATCAATGAACCGATCAGGTCCGATCCAAAATTACTAAAGATATTAGCAAAGGCAGGAGAATTATCAGATCCGAATCCCGCCACCTTTGTACTTTCTATAATTCCTCCAGCAAGTTCGTAACCTATATAGAGCATCAAGAACATGGCGGGCAAAAATATCAATTGCTCACCCAGTTTTTTTGTCCATGCGCTGGTGTGTTCCTCAAGTTTTGGCAAGACCCATCCGGCGAACATAATTGGTGATGTAATAAGCAAAAATATTATTATCATGAATCGGCCAAAAATTGTAATGGATATTGCAAAAAAAACTATCGCAACCAGTAAAAAAATTAATGTCGCAAACAAAAGAGTTATAATTTTTTGTATTAAACCAATTTCTTTATCATTCTTCCCTTTTCTATCCATTTGCGTTAGTAACGTATCTCCACTAGGCGAAGTAAAGCGTGTAAATGTGCTTGAGAAACCTATTTTCTTTGCAAAACAATCCGATAGACCCCCTGTCTCCAGGACTTTTAAATACCCAGTTAGTGAGTCATTTTCTGGTTTTGTTGGCTGGCACGCTTCCATTTTTCCATAAATGCTTAATGTTACAACATTCGAAATATCTACAAATATTGATGTAAAAAAGAAGCTGAAATTTATCAATAATCCAGCAATAATGAGGAGGGACAACCTCTTCTTTATATTATCCGACCAACCACCAATGATTGTCATGACGGATAAATAAAGGAGACCGAATATAAAAAATATATTAACAATATCTCTAACAATGCCCCACGCAGACTTTATGGCGGTGGCCGAATCAATTATTTCACCCATTTTTGTTATACCGAGAATTACAGAAAAGTTGAGAAATGTGCCAGATATCCACAGTATAAGAGCAGCTAATTGTTTTAAAAGCGTCGGTATAAGTAAAACGAGCCATACAAAAGGACGGAGTGCCACGTCTTTTAATCCACTAAACCACCCGCCTATTGAGGTTGAATCATCCTCCACAACCTCTTGGACAACCCTAACAACCGCAGGTTCTTCTGTGGCTGGAGGAGTCGGTGTCACGGTAGCTGGAGGAGTCGGTGTCACGGTCCCGCCGGGGGGTGGTGTTTCGGCCGAAATATCTTTTTCATATATTGCAACACGATTTTCTTTTATTTCTATTCCCACAGGAACAAAAGAAACCAGTATGACGATCGCCAGTACAATAATTTTTATATTTTTTTTGATGTGACCAATCATTCTATAATGTTAATCGACCCTGTTGAAATCCTTCAAACACTTTCTTTACAAAAAGGTCTATTGTTGCCGTAACCAATTCATTGAACTCATCAGCAAAGGCAATACGATCAGCTTTTATTCCGGATGTTTTCTCTATCATATTTGTTAAAAGCGTTCCTGGCCAGGTTACATTACCGTCTGCATCACGTTTCCCCATAAAACCTTTTCCCCAATTAAGCTCCATTTTTATTTGGTTAGATTTTTTCTCTACTTCTGACATTGCCTTTGTCATCGCATCAAGTTCTATAGAATTTGGATTATTAATTTGTGTTAACTCAAACCAACTACTCCAACCACCATCTTCAAAATTTCCTTGCATGAAGGATTCAAAATTATCAGAAATTTCTGATAGCGTACAGACATCTGGTTTGCCCCTAATAGGCTGACCACTAAGCAAGTTTAATTTTATTTGGACACTAATTGGTTCACATAAATCCATACCACTGACCATATTATCTACCACCTGTCCAAACGTTTCATCTGCCAAACCCGTAAAGAATTTTTCAGGATTTTCTAGGAACAATGGTTTCCCGTTTGCACCACTTTGTATCCATCTGGTTGTGTCCACCAATATGGCTTCTATAGCACCATTGATAACACAATTTGCTATAGCATCCATTGATGGAACTAGACCGCCTGGGCCAGAAATTTCTTTTACATTCTGGGTGGGGTTAATTACCGGAACTTGGAATGTAAGAGCTGATGTCGCTATGTTGGCGACATTTCCCAATATTGAAGCTACCCACCCACCCATAAGTTGGGCCCCAAGCTGAGTCATACACGTTTGTAAAAAAGTCTGGGCTATATCGGTAGTTGGGGACGGTTCTGGCGCGGGAGGTCCAACGAAAGGCTCTAAGACTTCAGGTGTTGCATCATTGTTTACGCCCGCATTTACTAAAGTCGGCCCAACACGACCTCCTGGTTGTACTGCATCTTGCGCAAAAGAAATAAATGGAATATTTATTGATAAAAATGAAATAAAGAGAGTAAAAATCAGAATTTTTTTAAAAAATAATTTACTCATATGTATTTACTATATAAAAATTATTACCATCAAATATTATACCATTATTTCTAAGGTATTGAACAATTGCCGACCAATTATTTGTGATCATTTCTGAACTTTTTGCTAATAACGATAAACCCATCAGTGAAACTATTGGATCAGTTGTTTCCATATTAATCCATTCAAATGCAGTACCGATGTGATTGTATCCATTTGCTAGTGCCGTGTGATAATCAGCCAGATTTTCTGGTGTTTCTATGCTGATCAATATCTCTGCCATTTTTTTTGTCGTGCTGGCGATAATTTCGTTACTACTTTTTTTTAACAAAATGTTTTTAAATTCTTTTTCTACTTCCATTACTGCATTCGCATATTTTAAAAGTTTTTGTTTTTCGCGTATTTCTGAAAATGTTAATAAAATATTACGATTGTATTTATTTTTTATTTCTCGTGTGTTTATAATATTTTCAACCATTTCTTCAACCAGATTCTTTTTTTGATTATAAGAAAGCCCGACACCTGATTCAGATATTATAGAAAAGTATTCTTCTGACAATTCTCTGGACATTTGTTGCGTGAGGCCAGAAACGTTTGCCCATTTTTCCTCTAGTGCCTCAATCATTTCATCATTCTTTTCTTTCAAGCTGTCATCTGGGCCCGGTATAGTTGGATTTCTGCCGGCGGCGACTTCTGCCCCATCTGATGTTCCATCCCCGTCAGTGTCAGGGTTATATTTATCTGTCCCCCACAAATCTTCTTCCCAATCTAATAATCCGTCACCATCACTGTCTAAAAGTGTTACATTTGAAATGTTCTGCGACATTGAAATGGAGACTGAAGAAGGTATAACTATAGCGTCACTTTGTGCGACTCTATTTTTTTGGGAAGAAGATAATATCGTAATCACCACAACAATAGCAGTAAAAAGTATAACCAAAGAGATTTTTTTATTTGGTATTTTCATAAATTGAATTATAGCAAAATTATAACAGGAAAGTATTTATTTATTAAGAGATATTAACATCCCTGGAAGTTTTTTCTGGCGAAAATATGTTTTTACTAATATAATGATTACTATAATTTATATTTATTCGATTTTTAAAATGCGGAAAAAAGCAACAAAATTATTTTTATCAGTTTTAATGGCGTTCACACTTTTTGGTCAAAGTGCAAATGCTCTTTCTATACCTGGGTTACCAACGGGTGTTTTGTCAGGGGAAGGATTATTGACCCCGTATGGTGGAATAAATCTTTTTTCAGTGGTTTGTACTGGTTCCGGGAGTCTTCTGCATGTGGTTTTTGATTTTAGGACAAAACTTGTTTTTCCTGTTCATCAAAGTATCGCGACAATTTACCACACGCCGCAAAACATTGGATTTCTCATGACCCCTGGTAATTATCAACTTGGAAATTTGAGAACACCGGAAGTTTGTATAATTGGTTTGGTAGGTTTTGGTATTCCAATTCCAGCATTTGGTATAAATAATTTTGGCAATGGCGGTCCACCAATGGGTGGATTGTAAACAGGTTCTGAGTGATTTTATTTGTTTTTCCCCAAATGTTTTGTTAACTCAACCCAGTCTTTTGTTTTTAGGTTTTCCGACCTGATATTTTTATCTAGATTTAATTCTGCACAAATTTCGCTCTCGTTAAAATCAAATTTAGCCTTTAAGTTAGAAAAAAGTCTTTTTCTTTTGTGTGCAAAACCTGTTTTTAAAATCTCAAAAAAATCTCGCTCATTTATTTCATTGTCTAAAAATAATTTTTTTGAAATATGATCAAATAAAATAATTGCAGAATCAACTTTTGGCGCGGGCACGAACGATCCAGCTTTAACCGTGTCTATAAATTTTGGATTACAATAAGCCTTTGTGGCGACAGATAAGATACTTTCTTTTTCATCTCGAGCAATTATTCTGTCGGCGACTTCCTTCTGAACAAGCAGAACCATTTTTTTTGGGTAATTTCTTTCTGACAAAAATTTTCTAATAATTTCCCCGGTGATGTAATAAGGAATATTTGCGATTAATTTATATTTTCCAACGGATAATTCTTTTGTTGACGCAAGATCAAATTTCAAAATATCATTTCTAATTAACACAAACTGTCCGCTTTTTATTTCCTCGTTAAATTTTTCTTGCAAAAATTCAATCATTACAAAATCTGTTTCTATGGCAAAAACTTTTGCACCAGTGGCGAGCAAATATTCGGTAAGCGCACCTTTACCAGGACCAATTTCAAGAATAAAATCATCGGATGAAACATCGCCAGCCTCAATTATTTTTTGTAGCGCGGTTTTTGATTGTAGAAAATTTTGCCCCAATGATTTTTTTGTGTAAATTTTTTGCATATTTTAGTAATCTATTAAATATTCAATTTTGTCTCCTCGGCTATAGTCCTCTCCGCCAAAATTTTCCATTTCGATTATTTCTTCACTTATATCATCTAGAAATTCAGAAGACAAATTTACTTGTTTTGAACCAAAAATTGTTCTGAAACTTGTCCAAGTTAAAAATAGTTTCTTTTTTGCTCGCGTAATTGCAACATAAAATAATCTGCGCTCCTCTTCGGCGTCCTCGGTTTTACTATTTTCGCGTTCCATTGGAAATAACCCACCCTCTAATCCTGTAACAAAAACATAATCAAACTCCAATCCCTTTGCTGCGTGAACCGTCATTAATTTAACGCCGTTTTCTTTTCTTTCCAAATCATCTTGATCTGTTGTGAGAGAAATATCATCAAGAAAATTATTCATTGCTTCCCATGGAGAAAGTTCCTCATATTTTTTTGCCAAGGAAGCCAATTCTTTGATGTTTTGTATTCTTTCTCTTCCCTCGTCACCCTCGTCTCCCAGGTTTTCTTCTAAGCCAGATTCTTTCAAAATCATGGCGATTACCTCTGCTGGTTTTTTTTGAAGAATTTCCGTTTTTATTTTTTTCAGGAAGTTTCTAAAATTATTTATTCTCTCTTTTACGGCTGGCGTCAAAGAATTTTCTTCACCGGCATGAATTTTTAAAACAGTTGTTTTTCCAATTCCACGAGGCGGAGTATTAATAATTCTATTTAAACTCGTAAAGTCTTTTTCATTAAGCGCGGCTTTTATATAAGAGATAACATCTCGGACTTCTTTTCTATCAAAGAATTTTGTACCAACGACTTGGTGAGCCAAATTGTGGCGCAGAGAAACTTCTTCTAAAACTCGTGATTGGAAATTTGCGCGGTACAGAAAAGCAATTTCGTTCGGGGACACACCGTCAGCAATTAATTCTTTTACTTTTAATACAGAAAAAGTCGCCTCGTCATATTCATCAATTGCACGATAAACGAAAATTTTTTCACCAGCGTGATTATTTGTGAACAAGTTTTTCTTTCGTCGAACGGAATTTTTAGAAATTACTTCGTTAGCTGCGCGTAAAATATTTTTTGTCGAACGATAATTTTCTTCGAGGACAATTTCTTTTGCCTCAGGATAGTCATGTTCAAAACTCATTATATTTTTTATTGTTGCACCACGCCAGGTGTAAATATTTTGGTCGACATCACCAACGACACAGATATTTTTATGATCTTCTGCCAACAATTTTGTCATTTTGTATTGAACTTCGTTTGTATCTTGATATTCGTCAACATGAATATATTTCCAACGATCCTGGTATTTTTTTCTTATTTCCAAGTTTTTTTCCAAAAGCCAAACAGTTTTGACGAGTAAATCATCAAAATCAAGCGCACCATTTTTATCAAGTCGTTCTTTATATTTTTTCCAAACCACCGATGTAACACCTTTTATATAGTCATTATAATGTACTGAATCCTCGTATTCTTCGGGAGTTACAAGATCACCCTTCTGTCTAGAAATGATCGCCATAATTTTTGCCGGATCATATTGTTTTATGTCATACCCTTCTTCTTTTAGAATGTCACGAATAATTTTTTTTGAATCTGAACGGTCTAAAATTGAAAATCTTTTTGGTAAATTTAATTTTTCAAAATTTTCTCTTAGAATTAATACACCCAGAGAATGAAAAGTTCTGATTGTTGGTCTTTCCATATACTCGACGGGTCGTTTTAGTGTTTCTTCGTTTTGTAGTAATCGATCGACACGCTCTCGCATTTCGTTTGCTGCCTTGTTGGTGAATGTTACAGCCAAGATATTTTTGGGATCAACGCCCTTTGATATCAAATTAGCAATTCTGTATGTGATTGTTTTTGTTTTTCCCGCACCCGCGCCCGCCATAATTAGTAAAGGACCATCAATATGCTTTGCCGCTTCTTTTTGTTGTGGATTAAGATCGTCTAGATAGGACATTTGGGTAATCTTAACATAAAAAATAAGTCAAGAAGCACCTGTTGATAGGTGTTTGACAATAAGTTTGATCTTCCTATAATTAACCTTACCACCGATAAACAGAAAGAGGGCGATCCGTTGATCAATTGACCGAAATATAGAAAATACCGCTTAAAATAAGGCTTATAAAACAAAACTCACAAATATCTAATGACTCTTCCGAGGGCGACCCTGGGGGGACAAATCGGATGAATAAAGGCAAAAATAGAATCTCAAAGAGATTTTGTTTCTGGTTGTTGGCTCGCTTTGTATCAGTGACATTGTTTTGGCCATATTTTTCTTTTGCGGCATCGTTTCCTATTTTATCTTTACCCGTTTTAAATATTGAAGAAAAAAGCATTTCAGGTGACATCTCTTCTGCTGTTGTAGAGGAATATTATAGTTCTCAAAATGTGGATATACTTTTGCCTGCTGTAAACAATAATCAAGTTAGGGGCGGAATTGGAGGAGGTAAAATTACAGTTGTTGATGATAGCGCCTTATCTCCTGAAATTGGTTTGGTTGGAACAACACTTGATATTAACCACACACATAATAATGGAAAAATTTCTATTTATGAGGTTAGAGAAGGTGACACTTTATCGCAGATTGCAAAAATGTTTGATGTGTCGGTAAACACAATCCGTTGGGCGAATGATTTGAGCGGGACAATACGACCAGGACAAATTTTGGTTATTTTACCTGTTACTGGAATTACTCATAAAGTTAAAAACGGTGGGACAATTTCGGATGTCGCAAAAATTTATAATGCGGACGTTAGGGAAATCGCTTTGTTTAATGGAATCGATGTTGATGCCAAATTACAAAAAGGTGATGAAGTTATCGTGCCGAACGTTGATCCTGTTGTAAGTAATACTGAAAAACCGAAGAGTGGAACTAAAACAAAACTTACACAGCCATATGTTGCCTCTTTTTCTGGACCAGCTGCTGCATCTGGTTATTACATAAATCCAGTCCCCGGCGCCATTTTGACTCAAAACTTACACGGATATAACGCTGTCGACTTTGGAGCACCAACTGGTACGCCAGTATATGCGTCTGCTTCTGGTAGAGTGATTGATAGTCGTTATGGTGGATGGAACGGAGGTTATGCTTTGATGATTATTATTTCTCATGATAACGGAACACAAACATTGTATGCGCACCTTAGCGAGAACATGACAAAAATTGGACAAAACGTTAAAAAGGGCGAAATTATCGGACGCGTTGGGTCAACCGGAAATTCTACAGGTCCACACTTGCACTTTGAAATTCGAGGTGCGAAAAATCCAATGTCCGCATGTAGAGTTGGATCGGTTTGTTCAATCTAATCTAGTTGTATAAATCTTTTGGTCTATATTGTAGAGCCTCTAAAATATGAGGCATTTTTATTTCTTCTGATTTTTCAATATCAGCAATTGTTCTCGCAAGTTTTATTATTTTAAAATAGCTTCTGGTTGATAACTTTAATTTTTCAGCAGATTTATTTAGAATCTCCCGGGTTCTTTTATCGAGTGTGCATATTTTTTTTATTTCTTCAGAGGTTAATTCATTATTTAATTTTCCATATCGATCAATTTGTATTTTTCTTGCCCAATCGACCATATCTTTAGCTGTTGAGGCCGATAGGTTGTTTTTGTTTTTTATATCAAGACAAACTTTATCTGATCCAAGTTTTTTGTAGTCAATTTTTGAAACTTCTATCCAAATATCTATTCTGTCCACAATTGGACCAGATATTTTCCTGCGGTAATTTTGGATTGAGTTTTGACTGCAAGTACATTGTTTTATATTTGTTTTGTAGTATCCGCATGGACACGGATTCATTGAGACTATCAAGATAAATTTTGCAGGAAATTTTGTGGAACCGCTTGCCCTGCTAATGGTAATATTTTTATCCTCCAAGGGTTGGCGCAGAGAATCAATAACCCGTCTGTCAAATTCTGGAAATTCGTCCATAAATAAAATACCATTATGCGCCAAAGTAATTTCACCAGATTTTAAATTATTTCCACCGCCAATTATAGAAATGTGTGAAGATGTGTGATGCGGGGCACGCAAAGGTGGTCTTTTGATAAGTTCAGATATGTGACCATTAGCAGAGTAGATACACGAACATTCTATCGTCTCGTCTTTGTTTAGATCAGGCACAATTTCGGTAATGGCTTTTGATAGCATTGTTTTCCCCGTCCCAGGTGGACCATAAAGAGAAATGTTGTGACCGCCGCTTGCGGCGATAATTAATCCCCTTTTTGCGGTTTCGACCCCGATAATTTCATCAAATAATGAAGTTTTGTTTTCTATTTTAATTGTGGAATTTTTATTTTGGTCCAAATTGTCTTTATTTGTAATTTTTATTTTTTCTTTACCGCAGATGTGATTAACTATTTCACAAAGATTCTTTGCACCATATACGATAATGTCATCAATGATTTTGGTTTCGTTAATATTATCGTAAGGGACAAAGATTTCTTTGAAATTATTCTGTTTTGCATACAGCACCACCGATAGAACACCACAAATTGGCCGAAGTTTTCCATCAAGTGAAAGTTCCCCAATAAAAAGTTTGTGATTTGTATCGGCGATGATTTCTCTTGACGCGACAAGATAGGCAATCGCAATTGGAACATCAAAAACTGTTCCTGATTTTTTTAGATCGGCCGGCGCCAACGAAATCACCAGTTTTTGGTTTTTCTGTTTTGGTGGTGTAAAACCAGAATTTTTAATCGCGGCAGAGACTCTGTCCTTGGCCTCCTCCACAGCTTTGTCTGGTAAACCAACCAGAACAATTGAATAAAGTCCATTTGAAATATCAATTTCAATGTCTACTGTATCCGCGCCAAGCAATTTTGGCTGAGCACTATGAATTTTAGAAAAATACACACCAGTATTTTATGGTGTGTATTTAAAGAAAAACTAAATTTCTTCTAAAGTTGATTATTCGTCCTTGCTGCTGGGTAAGCCTCTAATCTTTTCAAAGGAATTTGTTCTCCTGTTTTTTCGCAGATTCCATAAGTCCCATCCTCTATTCTTTTCAACGCGGCTTTAACCTCGACCAATTCTGTTTCAAGTTCCTTTAGTATTGCCGTGTTCTGTTCAAATTGTTCTATTTCATCAGCAAAATCATTTGGATCTGATACCGTTTCTTCTATTTCACCAGGAGTAGCTTCCCAATCTTTTGGGTTATCTGGATTAATTCGCCCAATAGATTTAAGGCCGACGATTAATCTTTCTTCTTCTTTTAGAAGTTTTTCTCTGAAATAATTAAGGTCAATTTTTTCTTTTTCCATATATTTATATTAACACCTTATACAAAATTTATAAACCTTTATCTGACAATGTTTTCTAGATTCAATTTTGTGGCCAAATCCTGGATCGCTGCGGGTTTTGAGGATAGTAGAATGTGATTATTATTAACGAAAGTATAATAGAACAAAACCTCGTCATTATTGTTTACGATTGCTCGCGCGTCTCTATTATATAAAATTTTATCCACGAATCTGTTTGGATCAAAAGAGTTTTCGTCAGAATTAATAGAAGACAGGTTTACGAAGTCATCCGTTCCGAGAGTCTTAAAGAAAAAATCGTTTATTTCTCTATACAAAGTTCTTTCCCAATTTAATAATCCCGCAAAAACTCTCTCGTATTCCAATGTTTTTATTAGTATAAAAGGAAAAGTTTCTCCTTCTAAATTTGTTAATCCAAATAAGTAATTTTGATCAAGCGCCCGTACAAAACTATCTTCAGGACTCAATTCCATATAATTAAACAACTCTGACACACTTATCTTTTGCTTTGTTTCTATACTTTTGTCGCCTATAATTTCACGTGTACTTTTGGTTAATAGTATTTCTATGATTTCACCATTTTGAATGTCAGATGGAGGGACATCAATATTTTGAATAATTTTTGTTTTAATTTCAGAAACAATTTTATAATCCACAGGAATTTCAATAGATTCTTTTTTGTTAATTAAAATATCTCTGAAATTACTTGGGCGACCAGAATCTACAATTTTGTTATCTGATTTTATATATGAGAAAACTCCCCATAATATCAATATGGACAGGACGACAAGTCCAAGGCTAGCAGCAGCAATAGTTACAATTTTCTTTTTTGTATTATCGACTTCTCTGATATTTGCGCTCTCCGCCTGCCTTTTTTGTTCAGCAGCAATTATTTTGGCGGTTGTAATTTGGCCTCTTTTAACGAAATTTGCGACGTCTTCTTCATAAGTTCGAAGCGGGCGGTTAACAAATTTCTCTTTAACCGGGACCTCTGTCGCCTTGGCCTCTATGTTTTCTTTGTTTATTGGATTGTTAAATTCTTCTGCCATTGGTACATTTTATCGACTCTTTTCGATTAAGCCAATTATTTTTTTGAATTATTTCTCCAGTTTCTTTGCTGTCCAATTAAAAATCTTCCTGGTTCTCTGTCCATATCGATAAAATCATCTACAGATTCCATCAATTTGCTTGATGAAGATCTTCCAAAAGAAATTACTTCAACCTGACATCCACCGCTTGTTCTTAAATATTCAACAAGTGGAATAAAGTCTCCGTCACCAGATGCGATAACTATTGCGTCAACCTTGTGCATTTCTTTAATCGCATCAATTGCCAAACCAATATCCCAATCTCCCTTTTTTGCTCCACCGGAGAAAACTTGTAAATCTTTGGTTTTTGTTTCGATTCCAAGTTTTCCAAGCGCCTCAAAAAAACCTTGTTCGTCACCAGATTCCGAAGTAATTACGTACGCTATTGCCCTCGCAAGTCTTCTACCGGCCACGGCCTCTTTTAGAACCGTTCCAAAGTTTACTTTCTTCTTGTATAAATTTTTCGCGCTGTGATATAGATTTTGTGTATCGATAAAAACAGCAACGCGCTGTACCTTGT
>CAYWTD010000010.1:0-19491 GCA_964461185.1 uncultured Candidatus Saccharibacteria bacterium
CAGCAATTTCAAATTGAGTCTTATTTTTTATCTCATCAAAAACAACATCCCTAAGTCCGGGAACATAAACTAATTTTAATTTTAAATTATTATCTGTCATAATTTGATTTTATAATATCAAACACATCTTTTACCCTAATTCTTTCCATGCAAAAATCTTCACAGCATTCCACTTCTTCTTGTCTAGTTTTGTGGTTGCATAATTTATGTCGGTTTTCATCATAAATACAAAACGTTTTTTCAGATAAGTGTAAGTATTTTGGAGATGTTGCACCAAATATCAAAAAGGATTTTTTATTGAAACTTTGAGCAATATGTGCGGGACCAGAATCGTTACCAACAAAACACTTGCAGTGCTTGATCAAAGACATCATTTCTTGAAAAGAATGTTTATCTTCAAGCAATATACACTTTACCTCAAATTCGGCTTCTAATAAAGCTTTTAAATCGACATAATTTTGATACCCCCAATTCCTCTTCTTTTCTTCCCAAGAGCTAGTATCAGGAGCAATCAGTATATATTCTTCTCCAACAATATCTTTCCAATTTTGATTTATTTCTGGTATGTCTTTATTAATTACTTCACTAAAACCGACCGACTCCATATAACTTTGTATGTAGCTTTTTTTATTATCTCCTAACTCATAAACAGGTTTTATATTTAGATCAGCATCGTTTTGTCTTGAATTTACATTTTTATAATCAATAATTTTGGTATAAGTATTAAATATTTCTTTTGCATTATTTATTTCTGTAGCCAAATAAATATTATCAACATACTGTGATAAAAATTTAGCAATCGGCTCTGTCATTATCACATCTCCTAAATTTTTATCTCTAACCAAACAGACGCTGTTAAAATTTCCCTTCTCTATTTTTTTTCTGAAATATTTTCTATACCAAATAGAAAGTGTTGTGTCGTAAACAAACCTTTCTTTTGGTATTTTCGCTCCCCAAAATGTCCTGTGTTCTTTAAACCATTTTTGGTTTATGGATTCAATATTATCTTTAAATTCATCAACATATTTTTTAATTGTATTAATTCTCTCTAACCATGGAGCATCTTTATCAGAAGTTGAGTCATTCTCATATTCAGCTAATTTTTTCCATTTATTGTATATTTCTTCAGCATTACCCCTAAATTCAAAATGTAATATTTTAGCTTCTTCGTATGGAATTATAAAAGGATTCCAGTGATATTTACCAAAAAAATCAACATTATTACCTGTCTCCACATAATGTCCACCAACAACTATTTCCATTTTGTCGTGATTTTTAACAATAGCTTTTCTAAAATGACCACCTTCTTGCCATTCTTTTTCTGGCCAAGGCATAAAGTACTTTGTCGTATCAATTGGTGTTACAGGAGAACATCTGTAATCTGTCATAGAATAATCAAACAGAGCATTTACCCAACCAATTGTTGCATAGGGTATATTTTTTTCTTCTAACCTATTAACAAATTTATGAATATCACCTTCTTTAATTGAAAGAAACTCATCGACATCAAGAAAAACAAACCAATCAATATTGTAATTTGTTTTTGCGTATTTTAATAAATTATTAGCAATTTTAGCATGATCAAAAACAGGATTAGTTTCATTAATAACAACAACCCTATTGTCATCCTTGTATGATTCTAGAATTTCGACTGTTTTATCTTTAGAGTTATGATTTGTAATAAATATGTAATCAAAACCTAAATCTAAATGATAAGAAATATTGTAATCAATATAGTCCTCCTCATCTCTTACGGACATTAGAATTGCAACTTTTCTTTTTTGATTTGAATTTTTATTCATACAATATTTTATCTAAATCTTTTTTAAATTTGTAAAAAGCAGAGTGTGTTGGATACACAGCATGAAATAATTTTATATTTTTTAAACTAACAATATCTGTATTTTCATTCTCCCCAATTAGCAAATATTGATCTTTAGGAAGAATAAGTATTTCGTCATTCACATGATATTTTGTCAGAGCAATAGCTAAAGCTCCTTGCTCATCGTGATGTTTAACTTCTTCTTTTGTAATATTTTTACTCCACCAATCAAACTCCGCCAGTAAATCTTGGGTGATGTCGCATCCGGATTTTTGAATAAATAAACCAGCATTTACATAGGGTGTTTGATCGGTTGTTTTCTTACGCATAGAACCATGTTGCCAACTCTGCCCTTTAAATTCATCTAGAATCGCAAATTTATATTTTTCATTCTCTAAAAATTCTAAGATCTCAGTTGGATGATCAACCAAAAAAACATCTGAGTCTATATAGAATTCGTGCTCGTTAATGTCAACTCGTGGAGATGGACACCACTTTTTCCATGTAGCCACAGAGTCAATATTAAATAGATCACTTTGTTTAAATTCTATAATTTCAACATCTTTAATAAAGCCTGATAATGAATTTTTATCATCAGTGAAAATAATATATCTATGTTCTTTACCAAAAAATTTCTGAAAACTAAGAACACTATATTTCAATAATTCTTTAGTGTTTTCTTTATCTCCCCAAATTGTCCATCGAAAAATCATTTTATTTTAAATTAGTTTGTATAAATTTTTTAATAATTTCAGGAAAATTAAATTTATCGATATTTGTATTATTTTTATCTATCATTTTTCTTTTGTAATCTTCCTCCATGGATACAACATCTAAAATCTTTTTAGAAAAAACATTCGCATCTCTAGGATCCACATAAATTGCTTCATCTTTTGAAAATGCATCGACGGCACCATCAACGTCACTAATTACAGTGACATAATTCATATCCTTACTAAATAACTTTGCTTCTATTGAAGTATGTGGAAATGGATCCATTAATGACGGTATACACACTATTTCCGTATTTTGATTTCTTAATACTGTTTTCCATACTTCAGGATTAAAGTCATCTAAAATAATATATCTATCAGTATTTTTTAATATATCTTTAATTTCTGAAAAATAATCTGGTTCACCTGAATTATTTGGTATTTGTAATATCAAATAGTGATTAGATAAATCTTGATATATTTCAACCCAAGCCAAAGCTAGTTCCTTAAAACCTTTTGCGATAGAACATCTTCCCCAAGAAAAAATTATCTTATTGTTTTCTCCAATATCAATTCCAAATTTTTTTAAATCCTCATTATTAAATTTCTTGTCTAAAAAATCCTTGTATTTATCAAAACATAAGCCATTTTGTAAAAAATCATCTTTTTCAAATTTCAGACCATAATCTTCACTTAATCTCTCAGCAAATTTTTTACCCAAAGCTATAACCTTGGCATTTTCACGATTTGCAATACTATCAAAACATTCCTGTTCAACCCTTATCCTGTTTCCTCTCCAATCAGAATCACCAAAATCATGATTCTTACCACTGCTTAATGGGAAATAAAAATATTTTAATTGTTTATCGTTTACATAATTTTTATATCTTTCAAAAAACAAAAAAGGAGTATCATTTAAAATAATGTAATTATCCTCTTCAGTTTTTAATATGGTATTCAACACGGTTACTAAAGACTGACATTGTAAGTTCCATTCATCAAAACTTCTCCACATATCCCATTCTGTTTCTCCTGTCGTACCGTTATACAGAGGTATCAAATGACCACCAGTTTTTTCAGTTAATTCTTTTGAAGAATTAAAACATTCTTCATTAAAAACCTTTGAATTTTTATTTGTATTAATATAAGCAATACTGACTTTAAGATTACTAGTATTAATACTGTCTCTCAAAGAATTTATTATATTTTTAGCAATAGTTCCGACCCCAGAATAATGTGTTGACACACCATCATATGTAGCAATAACTAGGTGTTTTCTTTTTTCCATTAAAATAACTTTAGCAAACTAAAGCCCCTTAAACAACGCTATTTTAATAATTTTTTCAGTCCAGATTTTTCAAAGATTAAGTTTTCTATTTTAGTATCCACCATAATTTCATTCAGGTGGCTTAATTTTTCAACATCAATTTCTTTAGTTTTTAAAAATAATTGTTCCTCGTTCATTTCATGAACACCTTTTAGTCCTATATTACTTACTAAATTGTGACTCGGTAAGATAACTAATCCATCATTAATTAAACAAGAATAAGTCCACTGTAATGACCACACGCTACTTTTATCATTTCCATAAGCATCATCAAACATTTGTTCAATAAATATTTTATTGTCATGATTATGTGAAAAAATTTTACTAAGTATTTTTTCTTCTTTATATTTTGGCCAATCTTTCATTTCTATATCAAATTTATCCCAAGCTCTTTTCCATGTAGCCCAGCCCCAAATATGAAAGAATCTAGAAAAGAAGTAGTCAAAATTAGAATCAATTTCAGTAACAGGATTAGACCCCGATATCATCATTATTCTTTTTTCGTCCCTATATTTATCTAGTAACTTTTCACAATAGCCAAAGAATGATTCGCATGGTAAACAATCATCTTCTAAAATAATCCCATAATCAACATTTTCAAAAAACCAATTTATTCCATTACTAACTCCCAATCTGCAGCCTGAATTCTCATTTTTAAAGTTAGTATGCAAGTCACACGGCCAGTCAATTTGATCAATTATTTTTCTAGTCTTAATACAAAGTTTTTTATCATCTTCATTAGACTTTGGACCGTCTGCTGATATAAATAATTTAGCAGGTTTTACTTTTTTAATTGAATCAAAAACTTTTTGAGTATATTCTGGTCTGTTATAGATTAATAATAGGATGGGTGTTTTGAAATTGTTAGTATTTAACATATTATTCATTATTTTATCATGAATAAACTGAAAATCATTCGATAAAAAACCCTCGAGGAATCGAACCAAAAATACGCCTTTGGATATGGTTTTTCTACAAATCAAAAAAATCACAAAAGTCGTAGCCCATGACTCGTCTTGGAACTACGTTGCAAAATATAGTGATTTTAGGTGTCTCGATAGACCTCACATGACTGTGACCCTACGCGGAATCGAACCGCGCTTCCAAGCTTGAAAAGCTTGTGTCCTAACCGATAGACGATAGGGCCAAGTGAGAGAAATATTATCAAGATTTTCAGAAAAACGCAAAAGTGTTATTGTTTAATCCCATGGAGAGGTGGCAGAGTGGTTGAATGCACCGGTTTCGAAAACCGGCAAGTCTGTAAAAAGGCTTCGGGAGTTCAAATCTCCCCCTCTCCGCCAATATTTGTTTCCTGCCCCACAAGAGTTATAATTATTCTGTTATTAGCAATAATTATCGATAATATTGAATATATGCAAGATTTAATAAAAACACTTGATCTTTATCTTGGTAAAAAAGCGCCACAAATTCCAAAAGGTGGAAAGGAGTGGATAGTAAAATATGCTCCATACATAACAATTATTGGATTGATTTTTATGGCGTCTGCCATACTAAATTCAATGAAAATTTATTCGTTGGCAAGAACATTCTTTCCTGTGTACGGATACGGAATAAGTTCGTCAACAATAATTAGTATTATCTACATGGTGCTCTCGGCGCTGGCATTACCGGGCTTATTCAAAAGAAATGCAAATGGATGGAATTTCTCAATGTATGCAATCGTTGTTGGTTCATTATCTTCTTTTGATCCATTTTCTATATTAATTTCGCTATTGCTTGGTTTGTATGTTTTATTTCAAATTAAGCCCTATTATTTCGGTGGCGCAGTTATTAGTGAGGTAGACACTCAACCTTCCACACCAACAGAAGAAAAACCAACCGAAACAGTTGCTCCTGTTTCTGAAAATCAAGAACCAAAACAATAAAATACAGAACATGTTTTCAAAGAGCCGGATGAAGTTCCGGTTTTTTGTTTCCCTAGCATTTTAGAAAAAATTTTGTTAAATTTTATGAACCTGTGTATATGGGCGGTTAGCTCAGTTGGTAGAGCGCGTCATTGACGTTGACGATGTCAGGGGTTCGAATCCCTTACCGCCCACAAAAAATATGCGTATTCTTGCAATCGAAACCAGTTGTGATGAAACTGCTCTAGCTATTATTGACGGAACGGGCGATTTGTCATCACCAAATTTTAAAGTCATTGGCACAGCACTTTATTCACAAATTGAAACCCATAAACAATATGGTGGTGTTTTCCCTGCTGTCGCAAAAAGAGAACATGCCAAAAAAATTGTTCCGCTTTTAGATTCTCTTTTTAAAAATTCCCCTATTTCATTTTCCGAAAACAATAAAGAGTTAACAAATTCTGAAAAAAATATTTTAAAAAATCTTTTATCCCGCGAACCAGATTTGTATGAAACGCTGATTAACTTTATTGAAACCTCAAAAAAACCTGACATAGATATGATCGCTGTCACGATGGGCCCAGGGCTTGAACCAGCATTGTGGGTTGGAATAAATTTTGCCAAAGCACTTTCGATAATATGGGGTATTCCCGTTATGCCAACCAATCACATGGAAGGCCATATTGTTTCAGTTTTAAAACAAGTAGAAGATTTAGATAAAAACAAAACGGACATTTCATTTCCTGGAATTGCGCTGTTAATTTCCGGCGGTCACACTGAAATTGTCTTGATTAAAAACTGGGGTGAGTATCAAATTCTTGGCGCGACAAAAGACGACGCTGTTGGTGAAGCATTTGATAAAACTGCCAGATTACTTGGCCTACCATACCCAGGTGGCCCAGAAATTTCCAGATTGGCTGACATAATTCGCCAAAATAACATAACCCAATCTCAAAAAACTATGGCGGAAATAGAAGCAGAAAAAATAGAAATAAAACTTCCCCGTCCAATGATGAATTCTGGAGATTATAGTTTTTCTTTTTCCGGATTAAAAACTGCGGCCTTATATTTAATTAAAAAACTTGAACAAGAAAAAAAACTGACACAAGAAGTAAAATCAAGAATCGCTTTTGAATTTGAAACTGCAGCCACAGAAGTTTTATTATCAAAAACCAAAAAAGCAATTAGCGAGCATGGCGCAAAAACATTGATACTTGGTGGTGGTGTTACGGCAAATAAATATATTAGAGATATCTTTTCAAAACTGGCAAATGATAATTTAAAAGTTTTTGTCCCAGAGAGAGAACTTTCCACAGACAACGCTGTTATGATAGCCATCGCCAGCTATCTAAAAAGTTTTATTGTAAAACCAGAGATAAATCCAGAAATCATCGCCTCTGGAAATTTAAAACTTTAACTTTTTTTCTCTAAAACTTTATCCACCTTGTTTAAAGCCCTGTAATTGCTAAAATTACAACATGAGTTTAGTACAGATGATTGCCTTGATCTTTATCGGTGGAATTTTACCTACACTATTTTGGTTGTTTTATTGGCTTCGTGAGGATGACAAGAATCCAGAACCCAGACGATTGATTTTTCTTACTTTTATTTTGGGAATGGCGGTTGTGCCAATTGCAGGTTATTCAGAAAGATACATTAATATTTTATTAGTAAAAGACGCCAATATTCAACCGTCTGAAATATTTTTCAAAACATATTTTATGGCCATGGCCATTTTAATTATTTGGTCGGCAATCGAAGAGTTTTTGAAATATGTAGCGGCCTATTTTGGAGGTCTAAGCCACAAAGACAATGACGAGGCAATTGATCCAATTATTTATATGATAACAGCCGCCTTGGGTTTTGCGGCTTTTGAAAATATCTTATACATTTTTAAAGAGCTAAATAATTCTGGCTATTTTACAACTGGTGTTATTTTGACCGGAAATTTCCGTTTTATTGGTTCGACATTATTACACACGGCTTCATCGGCAATCATCGGACTTTTTCTGGCCTTTTTTTATTATAAAAGTTGGTTAATTAAAGGAGCGTCTCTTGTTGCTGGTTTTATCTGCGCAACAACTTTGCATACAATTTTTAATTCTTTTATAATAAGACAAGAAAACTTTACACTAATTGGATTTTCGATAGTCTGGCTGTCGATAGTCGCAATTATTTTATTATTCTAAAAAGTTAAAAAAATTAAAAAATAAAATTATGAAGAAAAAAAGATCATTTTTTGAGAGATTAACAGGAACTGTTCACGTCGATGACTATGATGATGAAAATGATAATAATGATTTTGAAGGAGAACACGAGTATCGTTCTGGAGACAATAATGAAGTGGCAGAATCAGAATCAAATAGTGATACGGGTCAATTAGCAATTGATGTAATTAACACTCCATCGGAAATTTTGATTAGGGCTATGATTGCTGGTGTAAAGCCGCAAGATTTGGATATTCAAATTACTAGGGACATGGTTACCATTAATGGTCGTCGCGAAGAAGAAGTTGAGGTAAATGAAGAAAACTATTATCATCGAGAATTGTTTTGGGGATCTTTTTCAAGAAATATTTTATTGCCAGAAGAAGTTGATGTAGAATCAGCAGATGCAAAAGAAAAACACGGCCTCCTAGAAATCCATCTTCCAAAAATCGACAAAAACCGCAAAACTAAACTTAGTGTAAAAAGTAATTAATAAAAAATAAAGACTTTTGAGTTCCTTCCGCGGGTTTGTTTTATAAAACGAACCGAGGACTGGAGCGAACAAAGTCTTTATTTTTTATTAATCTTTTCTGGTGTCAAGAGCCGGGCTTGAACCGGCGACCCCCCGCTCTTCAGGCGGATGCTCTACCAACTGAGCTATCTTGACATAGTAAACTATTCTTTGTTAAACAAGTTTTTTATATCAAAACTTGGCATCGAATTTTTTATTTCCCTAATTTGGTCAGCACTTTCCACTACAGTATTATATGAAGCCGTAAAAGTGCTAACAATTGGCTGAACAAAAGTATAAACTCCAAAAGCAATAAAGGCAATAATTACCCATCTGATAACAGAAAAGAAAGTTGCAAAGCGGGACTTTCTTCTGATCCCGTGCAAAATTTTGTTATTTTCTTGAACTAACTTTCTTATTTCAAATAACTCTTTTTCTGTATCAATTGCCATACAAAGATATTATCATATTCTGCTTGAAAATAAAGACTGGTGCCCGTGGCAGGAATTGAACCCACATTTCCTCCTTAGGACGGAGCTGTTCTATCCGTTGAACTACACAGGCGCCTAATTAATTTAACATAAATAAAAATACCGCGCCAAAACGTGATATTTTTTGGTTTACAAAGGGGGCGATTCTTTTACAAACCCAAAAGCTCTTTTATTCTGTCTTCTTGGAAACCAACAATTACTTCTTCTTGCCCATCTTTAGAAATAGCGATAACCGGGACCCCCATTTGACCTGATTTATCAACCATCTCAGTTCTTTTTTCTAGATCTTCAGCCACGTTATATTCTTCGTACTTAATTTTATTATCATCAAAATATTGTTTTGCTAAATTGCAATAAACACAAGTTGGTGTTGAGTAAATTTTTACAGTTTCCATGTTTGTATAATTAAATTAATAAAGGTTTTTGAATTCTACCAGAACTTAGAAAGTAATCAAAGAAATAAATTTATCCCAAATTGATTCCATAAAAGACGCCTCTTCTTCTATTTCAATAACCTCAACCTCCTCATCAATTATCATAATTACGCGCTCGTCTTCTTTGGCTAATGAATAACGACTTCTGACTTCCGCTTCCTGGCCGACAGGACTTTTAAGGTCCTCGATCTCTTCCCAAAGTTTCTCTTTATTTTCCTCCAATTCAGCAACCTTTTTTTGAACGACATCAAGTTGGTGGCGGCTCTCTACAGATTTTTTATAAACATAATAAGTCCCACGCAACAAGAAAAATAAAATAATTAAAAGAAAAAACGCCACAATTCTGGAATAAATAGTCTTTCTAATTATTTTTTTCTGTTCAAACTCTCTCATGGAAAAAAATCTATTATATGTTATATTTTAGCACATATAAATAAACAAATATGTCATTTTTATTTCACAAAAAAAGTAAAAAAATCATGAGAAATTTCTGGAAGGTTGTTGCCCTGCTTGTTGCAGTCAGCATGATTCTCCTTTACGCACCAGGTTTTTTCGGTAATTAGTCGTTTCTCATCATTTTCAAGAAAACATCTTGTCCAATATTTACTTTGCCCAATGCCTGCATTTTCTTTTTTCCTTTTTTCTGTTTATCTCGTAATTTCATTTTTCGCGTAATATCACCACCATACATATGTTGAGTTACGTTTTTCATCATAGCAGACAATGTTCGTGAAGAAATAATTCTCCCAAAAGCCGTCGCCTGAATTTTTGTTTTAAACATTTGTCTTGGCAAAATATTATAAAGTTTTTCTACAGATTTTTCGGCTTCTTCTTGGACTCTTTGTCTTGAAACAATTCTTGCAAAAGCAGCGACCGGTTCTTCGGCCACAAGCATCTCTAATTTCACCACATCTGCCGATCGATAATCTAGTAATTCATAAGATAAAGAAGCGTATCCAGATGAAGTGCTTTTCAATTCATCAAAAAAGTTTCGCATTAATTCTCGAAGCGGCATTTCAGCATTAACTGAACTACGGTTGTTACCAAGATTATCAATTTCGCCAGTGATCGCTTCGTGTGTATATAAAATTCCCATTACTTCTCCCAAATACTGATTTGGTAAAATAATTTTTATTGCCACCCAAGGTTCATCAACTTTATCAATATCACCATAATCTGGAAATGAAATTGTCGAATAAGCCGTGATCTCTTTTCCGTTTTTTGTTTTAATTCTGTAAGTAATACTTGGCAAAGTTACAACCAAATCAAGATTAAATTCTCGTCGGAGTCTCTCGGTTATTATTTCAAGATGTAACATCCCAAGAAAACCGCAACGAAAACCCCGTCCAGCTGTTCCAGAAGTTTCTTCTTCAAAAGTCAGCGAACTATCAGTTAATTTAAGTTTCGCAAGAGAAGATTTCAAATTAGTAAAATCGTCCTGACTTTCTGGAAAAATACTGGCCCAAACGACTGGTTTTGGCTCTTTATAGCCCGCCAAAGGCCCTAAATTCGATTTATTAGGGACTAATGTGTCGCCCACGTTCGCTATACCAGGTTCCTTTATACCGGTCACAATATAGCCAATTTCGCCCGCTGACAAAACTTCCATTTTCTTTTCTTGTGGAACGAAAATACCAACTTCCCCCGGCTGAAATGTTTTCTGAGAAGCAATGAATGTTAATTGCGATTTCGTACTAACTTGACCATCAAAAATTCTGGCAAAAACAATAATTCCACGATGATTTGAATATTGAAAATCAAAGATTAATGCACGAAAATCTCGATCATTATCAAATTGAGTTTTTGGGCACGGAATTTTTTCAATAACAGTTTCAAGAAGATTTTTTACACCCGCACCAGTTTTTCCGGAAGTCTCGATAATGTCCTCGATTTTACAATCAAGCAAAGTGACAATTTCTTTTTTTACTTCTTCAATTCTTGCAATCGGAGAATCTGTTTTTGATAAAACCGGAATAATTGTGAGACCCAGATCTTTGGCCATCTCCAATGTCGTTAAAGTTTGTGCTTGAACACCCTGTGTCGCATCAATTAATAGAATCGTTCCTTCAACCGCTTTTAATGCACGAGAAACTTCGTATGAAAAATCAATATGTCCAGGAGTATCAATTAAATTCAAAATATATTTTTCTCCCTTATAAGCAAAATTCATGCGTACGGGTCGCATTTTTATAGTGATTCCACGCTCTCTTTCAAGTTCCATATCATCCAGAACTTGTTCTCGCATTTGACGTTTTTCAACTGTCTCCGTAATTTCAAGCATGCGATCAGCCAAGGTAGATTTACCGTGATCAATATGGGCGATTATTGAAAAATTTCGAATCTTATTAATCATCGTGAAAATCCTAGCACAAACTTATCCCGAAAGCTCTTCTTGATCTATCAAAACATCACGCGTTCGCCAAACCTTGTTTCTGATAGACTTTGTGACTTCAAAAATTTCTCTATTTTTTAATAAAATCAAAATCATCGCTCCTACAGACAAACCTGCGATTCCCGCAAAAAATCCTTGAGAGAATATTCCAACTAATTTTGTTTGATTGAAAATCGGCGCCAATAATTGCAACGCTGTATATGAAATAATTCCCGCAATTAATGAAGCAAATAATGTTTGCACCAAAGTTCTCCAAAGGGTGGTAGAAAAGCCCGGAAAATCTCGTTCAAAAATAATCCATAGTAAAATTGCATTTGTTAAAGTTCCAACAGAAAATGCGAGTGGCAGCATTAATATTACTGAATCACGCAAACCATTTACTCTAAGCAAACCTTCAAAAAATATTCTAAAAGAGCCTGACGTATTAAATATATTTATAAAAACAAAAGTCAAAGTAACCGTAATAATCATAGAAGAAATACTAATTAAAAGAGGCTTCCTTGTATGTCCTGCAGAATAATATCCACGAACAAAAAGCAAAATTAAACTTTGTGCCAGTGCCGAAATCGAAAATATCGCGAGGCCAGCTGCTGTTAATTTTGTATCGGCCCAATCGAATTCCCCCGTACCCAAAACTGTTCTGACAATTTGTGCGCGCAAAACAATAAACATCACGATAACCGGAATTGACCAAAAAATTATATGCCGAGCAGCTGTGATCAAATGTCCCAAAAATTCTTCGCGATTCCCGCAGCAAAATAATCTGGACAAGGTTGGAAAAGCCGCCATAGAATAACTGACTCCAATAATTGCCAAAGGTACAGATTGCAAATTATAAGAAAAATTAAAAATTGAAATTGAGCCAGCGGCAAAAGTTCCAGCGACAGCAACCAAAACAAATAAAATCATTTGTGTTGAACCCAAAGTGATCGCTCTTGGCAAAGATATCAAAACTATTTCTTTTACAAGCGGCCATTCAATTTTGAATGTCAATTTTGGAACCAATCGATGTTTTGCGACAGTTGGCAATTGAATTAAAACATGAAGCAAAAGACCAACGACAACACCATAAATTAAACCAATTGGACCAAAAATTGGATAGAAGAAGATGATACCAATGACGATACCAAGGTTATAGACAATTGGACTCATCGCATAAACAAAAAATTTTCTATAAGTTTGGACAATACTTCTAAATAATTGAGAAATTCCAAGAATAATTGGGGATAGCAATAAAATACGAGTAAACAAAATTAAATCTGCACCGTATTGTCCATTAATAATAATTGGCATAAACGTTTTTAAAATACTTGGGATAAAAAGAAAAACCAAAATCGAGATTGTTAGAACAGAAATTATAAAAATTGAAAACAAACTATCTATTATTTTTTTAAGATGATTTTCATCAGAAATATTTTTTGAAAGGAAAGGAATTAGGACAGACGCAGAAATAAATGATGTGACCAAAATAAAAAGAAAATCTGGAATACGAAATGCCGCATAATAAATATCAACAATTTCCGAGGCGCCAAAAGTATGCGCCAATAATCGATCGCGAATTATTCCTAAAAATTGTGAAAACAAAGTAAAAAAAGCCAACAAATATGCAGCTTCATGAAGCCCTTTGATTTCCCTATTGAAAAAGCCGATTATCCTTTCAACCATAAATTAGTAATATAAAATTATATACCAAAAAAGCTTAATAAAATAGCCCCTAAAAGCAAAAATCCGGTTTTAACGCCGGATTTTTGTTAGATGTATCGATAAGCCGAATTCTGTCGTGAGTAATAATTTATCTTGGCCACTAGTTACCTAAAATGGCTCGGTGCGGCACTCTGACATATAAAATTCTTGCGAAATTTATTATCAGCACGGCCTTGCACGCAAGTAAGGATTTTGCCGTTTCACCCCGATGATTACCCATCAGGCTCAACTTGAAATCATTATCCTCGAGGGTCAATGATTCCTAGTTGCTTTTCATCTTTCGAAGAAAAGCGTCTCTGCTCGCACCTCTTTTAAAAAATTATCTGTTACCAAATAATTCTTATAGACGGGCGTTACCCGCTACCGTTCTACTGTTATAAATAACAGTGCGTGTTCGGACTTTCCTCCCTTTATGTTTTCACACAAAGAGTAATTACTTAATACACCCAGAAAACATAATACAATATTTTTTGATAAGAGTAAATAGTTTTATTTTAATTCTTTTCTTTGTGAGTCGGATTGGTTTTTTCAACTTTCTTTGAAACAACATCATCAATTTCACAAACACCTCCTGCACAAGCAAGTTCCTGTTTCAAATTAGTTTCATCTTTCTGTTCATAAGCCAATATTTTTGAAAAATCAATATGATCGACTCGTCGAATCATCTCTTCATATGTGGCTTTGTTAATTTCCTCGTATGGGGCCAATTGATAAACATGATCAGATCGTGGCAAGAAAGATAAGCCCCCAACATAATCCCAATTTTCATAAACCCAATTTCCAACCTTTATCCATTCATCTGGGCCAACAGAAATAGTTGTTGATGGATTATGTTCTGTATAATTTTTCTTGACCATTTTCCAATGTTCAAGCTGATCTATCGCGCCAATGGAATCTTTTGTAATTGCTCCATCTGGGGCTTTTACTGGAAATTCAATAACAAAAGTAGAGGCGGTGTCTTCGGTGAAACCAACTTCTGGGTAAAACGGAATTGCCTGATCTTTTAACATTCTGAAAAGTGAATCAGTTTTTCCAATTCTGACTCGACGAATATAATAAGTTGCGTGTCGTGGATGCATTCCAGAAGAACTGTCTACAACCTGGGAAACTGTTCCAGATGGTTTTGTTGTTGTTATACAAGTCGATTCGTTTATTCCAAATTTCTTTGCATAAATTTTATTAATACGAACAGATTCGGCTCGTAATTTTTTTAGAATCTTCTCGTCACGAACAATTGGACAATCCCATTGACCAGTCAGAGAAACACCAAGAAGAGCTTCTTGTTTACAATTATTTTTCCATTCTTCTCCTAAATATCCAAAATTAGTTAAAGTCGCTTGATAGGTTCCAAGAATTGTCGCCAATTTAATTTTTTCTAACAAAGTTTTTTCTGTATCATCGGCGCGACAAACAACTTCTGATAAATTACAAAACTGTTTTGATTTCAGAATAATTTCCCCGCAAGGATTTGTTCCGTAAGGATATTTTTCGCCATTAGTTTTTACACGGCGCTCCGGTAATTGACTGTCCAGTGCTCCACGATTAAAAATTCCCCTCTCACCAGATCCTGATTTTACAAGCGATAACCATTCATCCATAAATTCCTCGGTTGAAGGTTTTTCTTCATAAATTGCCGAATTATTAGCCATGGTTCTTTGTGGAGCAGTTACCCAGAATTGTCCTGTTTTTGCATTTCGCATTTCCAAATCATCCAAATCAGACAAAGAAATCATCGCGCTACGACGAACTCCACCGACAACAACGATTTGACCAATCATGCAGCAAATATCGTGAACATCAATATTTGTCAAACGACGACCTTGTTTTTCTAAAATTTTTCCACGAGAAAAATCAAGCAGTTGTTTTAACGGAGCAGCTCCGGAAGCTTTTCCTCCCATAATTTTCAAACGGGCACCTTCTGGGCGAACAAGTGAAAAATCAAAATCAATGTCTTTTCCACTAAACCACGCAGAAAGTCCGGCGTTCAGAGCGTCGCACCACCCCTCTTTGCTATCTGCCACAATATGGGTTTTTAATTTAACGCCAGATTGTTTTTGTATTTGTGGAAGTTTTTGAACACTTTCACTTTGAACAGAAAAGCCAACACCAGTTCCACACATCGAGATGTACATAATTTCTGCAAAATCAGATAATTTCTCTGGGGCGATGTATGAGCAATTGTATGCACAAACATTTGTTTTTCGTGCGGCAGGTCCGGCAAACTGCATTAAGCGCATTGATGGCATCACGCGTTGTTCCAAAATTGCATTTCTAATTTCTTCAAGTTCCGAATCTTTTAATTTATTTTTAAGATTTTCTTTCATGAAAGAAATATATCGATCGACGGTTTCAATCCATGTTTCCCGACGATTTTCTGTTTCAATCCATTTTGCGTAAGTTCTGTAATAAACAAATTCAGCAAGAGGGTTTCTAAAATATTTTTTACTTTCTTTTGCTAATTTACGAACATTTTCAGGAATTTCTACTTGACGTTCTGAACGAATTTTTGAACGCTGTTCCCGATACAAAATATAATGTTTAGCGGTTTTGATATAGTTACTTAAAATCAATTGTTGTTCGACAATATCTTGGACCCCCTCGACAGTTGGCATAAAATTCTTAAATGTTCTAGCGATTTTTACAAGTTCTGCATATACTCGGTTTGAAACAACATCGGCATCGTCTCTGTCACCTTCGCCAGTTGTCGCCAAAGCCTTCAAGATTGCAGTGGTGATTTTTTCTAACTCGAATGGAACAATTTTTCCGTCTCTTTTTTTAATTTTTGCAACCAAGGAAACTTTCTTTGATATATTTTTTTTATTCTTTGTGGATTTTGCCATGTGTTTTAATTGATTTTAATAATAGGCTTATTTTAGCCCTATAAAGCGAAAAATTCTTGTGGATAACCAACAAAAATGAGTGTATAAAATGAAAAAAATGCTTTGTAAAGAATACAAAGAAAAAGAATAGATTACGAGCGCTAGTTTGGAGAAAATTTATAGCACAGTAATCTGATCGCCTACTTGTATTCCGCTTTTTTTAACAAATCCAGCATTAACTTCCAAAACATACAAGGCTTTTTGTTTTGGAACAAATGATTTTGGATAAGTTTCCGGCGAAACATTTTGTTCTATATAAACAATTTCATCTTGATCGTTAATCCAAATGATATCTATTGAAAAATTCATGTCCTTCATCCAAATACTGTGATAATCTGGCTCGTCGAAAATAAAAAACATGCCTTGATTTGGTTCAAGGGATTCCTTTCCGCTTAATCCTTTAATTCTTTCTTCTGCGGAATCAACGACTTCGACAATAACCGCATCTTCGCCGACAACGATACGTGTTGCATAAGCTTTTTCAACAGTATTACTGAAAAACATTTTTGCTTCTTTATAGACTGGGATAGCAAAGAAAAAAACTAAAAATAGTAAATAAAAAATAACGGTTTTTTCACCAACAATGACTAAATGATTGAAACTGTTTCTGTTGTGCCCCATGTATTATATATAATAATTTTAACATATTTCACCAGAAAGATACTTTCTGCGAATATCCGCCGGAAATTTCTCTATCGAATAACGCAACATTGTTCTTGGCATTTTTTTATAATTCTCTTTTAAAAAAACCTTTAGAACCTTCTCATCTCTTTTACCAATTTCGCGTAGCATCCAACCCACTGCTTTTTGGATCAAATCATGTTCGTCATTTAACAAAATCTTGGAGATTTTTAAGCTGTCGTAAAACTTTTTGTTTTTAATAAAATAAAAAGTCGAGATTATAGAAATTCTCTTGTCCCAAATATTTTTCGATTTTGCTAACTTATATAAAATATTTTTATATTTTTTAGCGGATTTTTCAGGGATAAATTTACCGTTTGTACAATTAAGTAAATATGGCCCGACAATATACGGCGCCGATAAATCAACCAAATCCCAGTTATTAATTCCTGATCGATTTTTTAAATAAAAATCAAAAATTTCTTTCTGCATTTTTTGATCAGAATTTTTGACCGCTTTTTCAAATTGAAAAACCAAAATTTCAAGTGCAGCTAATCTGTTTTCATGAATCTTGTCGTGAAGGAGTTTTTTTAACTCTAGCAACGATATTTCCTGAGAAAATTTCGCGATATTTCTTATTTCTGGAACAGTTACACCAACAAAAAAATCACCCTCACCATACTGGCCTTTTCCAGTTTTGAAAAACCGTTGCAGAATTCTCGCTTTTCGTTTGTCAGCTTTTCTGCGAATTAAAGATTTAACTTTCTCTGCATTCATAATTAGCAAAAATATTTATTTGAAATACTATTTATCGGATTTTTTTGTGGAAGTCTTTTTAGAAATCTTCTTTGTCGCAACTTTTTTTTCTGAGACTTCTTTTACCGGAGACTTTTCAACAATTATTTCTTCTGTTTTTGGGGCAAAAGATTTTAATGTGGAAATAAGAATTTCTAGTTTTGCATTTATTCCCTCTAATTGTTTCTTTAGCTCGTCGCCAGAACCAATGTTTTGAGAAACAGGTCTGTCAGAACGATCATTTGATGAGAAATCTCTTTTTGGTTTTCTATCAAACTTTTTATCGAATCTGTCGTTACTTGGAGTGTCATGTGCAGTAAAACAATCTCTACAATATACAGGTTTGTCGCCGGTTGGACGAAATGGAACCTCACAGGACTTTCCACATTCACTACAAATCGTTGTGTGCATTGTTTGAGGCGGTCGTGAATCACGATCTCTTCCACCGCCAAAACTTTCTCTTCTTTTTGATCTGAAACCACCTCTGTTACCTCCACCATCACGGCCACCCCTACCACCCGTACGACCGCCTCTTGAGAAATTGTTCATGTTTAATTGTTATATAATAAAAATCTTATGGTTTACCCTAGCACAATAGAAACAGTCTGTATAATAAGAATCTATTCAAATCTTATTCTAAATCCATACATTCCCATGGAACAAGTTCCCCTTAATTCACTGCCGGAAGTCTGTGGTGGCAAATTAATAATTGTATCAGCGGTTGGTGGTAATATTTCCGAGTAATTAATTTGCGGAATAATTAGTGCGGTTGAACAATCGTATGTATTTACGGTTTTAACTTTCAAAACGGTTTCTACATTTGCCTTCGCGAGAGTAATCATTGGTAAATAGCCTCCACGAGCATTTATTTCTATAATTTGCTTACCATCAATAATCTCTACATTTTCTGTTGAATATTTTTCAATTGCTTCTTTTCTAAATTCGGTATCTGAAATAGAGAAAATTGAAAAACTATTAAACAGATTTAATGCGCCAAGAAAAACTACGACTAGGCCAGCGCTTTTAAAAAATATTCCTACGTTTTTTGATTTACTAAGTCTAACTGAACCAATACTTAAAAAAGCCAAAACTGGCAAGGTTCCTACAGAAAAAATAAACATTGTGAGCGCCCCGTTCAAAAATCCTCCTGACGTTAAAGTATAGAGTTGCATTGATTGAGTAAAACCACAAGGCAAAAAGAACGTTGCGGCACCAAGCAGGGCTGGAGTTAAAGTGCTGTTTAAATTTTTTAAGTTTTGAATTCGTTCACGTAAAAAATTTGGTAATGTTGGCTGAATTTTTTTAATTTGGGGAAATATTTGCAATAAATTTATACCCAAAATTATTAAAACAATTGCGATTAAAACATTTAAAATAAAATTACCATATATACCCAACTTGAATATAAGTCCGAAAGCACCAATCATTCCGCCAAATACAAAAAATGAAATAAGCCTAAAAACATGAAACAATAATTGCGATTTATATTTTTCATTTTTCAAAGCAAAGTTTGTTGAAATAGATAATACTAATCCACCAACAACCGCGACACATGATGACAACGAAGCTATCACTCCAATGAAAAATGCTGTGCTGTAATTAAATTTTGAAGAATCAAGCAAATTTAGAACTTCAGTTTTTTGTAAATAGACAAATATAAAAATAAAGAAAACAGCAATTGGGATAGCTATTTTAAAATCAGCCTTGTGGTCGACGATACATTCTGGACA
>CAYWTD010000011.1:0-19262 GCA_964461185.1 uncultured Candidatus Saccharibacteria bacterium
TAGTTGTAAACTATTATACAACAATTTTATTATAATAAAAACTTAAAATGTAAATTGTGGAATACCAAAGCCAAAACTAAAACTACCGCTGAGCATACTTAGTATTCCCCAAACCGATACCATAACAAACAACCCAATTATTCCGCCGACAATGTATGAGACACTTTCTCTCCTCTTGTCTTCGCTATCGGAATTCAGAATATAGCCAACCAAACCATACAGAAAGAAGGCCATGGCCATCGCCACAATTAAAATAACAATTCTATTACTGTAACCTATTAAACGATTAATTAATTGCCCAAACATAAAATTATCTTATTAAGTTTTTTAATGATTGATTTTGTTGAAACTTCATATTTACATTGGTTATACCAAGTGTATCGCCAATCAATCTGACCAGGCCCCAAACAGAAACCATAATGAACAAGAAAATAAGACCGTATGCAATTATACCTACTGCCTTTTTTCGACCTTCTGAATCATCAGAAAGAACATATTTAAAAACCCCCCACAAAAAAACCGCGGTCGCTATACTAATTAATAATGCAATAATTCCACCACCACCGTCGCCAGAAATTATATTTAATAAATTATTTATAATGGTGTTCATTGAATTCTATAGTCCCTTTACTCCTAAATCTTTGGAAATACCCAACATAATACTGGTCAATGATTGGGCACCAATCAAAACTATTGCGCCCACAATTGCCCATAGAAAAATACTTTTTGCTTTTTTTATATCTTCTGCGTTACCTTGCGCGGTAACAAACAAAAATCCAGCATACATTAATGCCAAGACAACGGGGATAACAGCGAATTTGGAAATAACACCAAAGAAAGCAACCATAAAGGCTCCGATGCTAGTTGGGCCAATTGGAGGAGGATTAAGACCCGTGTTAGTTACACCTGTTGCACCAACAATATATGGTAATGAAAGAAAGGATACTATAGATAATATTATTTTGTTAAATTTTTTATTCATCGATTTGGAACAATTCTATTATACAACGTTTGTATTGGTACATTCAACTTTAACGTTGCTGCGATTAAGTTCACAATCAAAAATGAGCAACATAAAATTAAGAAACCAATAATTATTTTTCCAAAAACATTGTGAGCCTTTTTAATTTGACCTGAATCGCCACCAGCTGTTAAATATAGAAAGCCCGCCCAAGCAAATCCGACACCAGTAAAAATTATTGCTAGTTTAAATAATTCCATAATAACATTCATTAACATCTGGCCCAATTGAGTAAAGTTGCAACTGTCAGGACCAGTACATGGGACAAGTCCTGCATTAGCAATACTTGTTAGACCCAAAAAAATTATTGCAGCAATAATAAAATATTTTGTTTTCTTAAATTGTTTCATTTTAATTAAATAACATTTCTAATTCAGTAGACGCCCTATCAACTGCGCCACTAATATTAGCAGAACCAGACACGACAGATTCTACCATTTTTTTGAAAATAATATCAGTCTCTTTTTTATTTGGATCTAAAAATACTTTTGAAATTAACGCAGACCGTCTAAATGTTTCCATATAATCAACAGAATAAAATTCCTCCGAGACATCTCTTCTAACTGGGGCAATTTTCAATAAATTTGAGACTGTTTTTATAGATTCAGCGTCTGTAAGTTTCGTAATTGTAGAAAAAGCATTTCCTATATTATTTGATTTATTAAGTATCGCGACAAAAACCATTTTACCTAAAGTAGAATTTTCGGGATTTGATTTAGAACCTGATCTTGATTGAGGCAAAATTGAAATACCAAAATCCAGGTTTGGGTTTTTGTTTAAAATTTCCGAACGTTCGCTGGCAAAACCAAAATGAAAAGCTAAATCACCAGAAATAAAGGCGTTCAAAGAATCTGGCATAGATTTATTCCATGAATAAACTTCTCTGGTTGGATCAGAAAATTGTGTATAAAAATTTAGTGCTGTGTTGGCTGGTCGTATTGTAAAACCAAAACTGTCGGATAATGCCGAATAAAACTTTTTATTATTTATATCTCTAAAAACAATTCCGTTGCCCGCCTGCTGAATCAAAGAAATCAATATATTTTTAGCGTTGGTGACGTTGGCATATTCTCCAAAGGCTATTGCCGAGCGACTTATTTCGCTACGAGAATCTTTTACTGTTAATCTCGGCGCAAGAGACAATAAATCATCCCAATATTTTGGTGGCGAAGTTATTCCTTCATTCCTTAATATTGTCCTGTTCCAATATAAAACAAATGGATCAATTGTTAATGGAAATCCCAGAAAACCGTCTTCTCTTAGTAAAACTTCACCCGCGTCAATAAAGTTATCCTTAAATTGTTTTTGACTATAGTAATTATAGGCAATTAGAAAAATTTTATTTTCATGTCGAAGTATCATGTCATCCGTCAATAAAACCGCATCTGGCGCAGTATCAGACGCTAGCGCTTCTATCAAACTATTTTCAAAAATATTTTCATCAAACCTTGTATATATAATATTCACTGCGTTTTTATCAACAGAATTTAACTCTTCCTGCCACAAACTAATGGTGTCCTCAGACAAAGTTCCCCAAATCACCACAGGTATTGATGAAAGTTCACTTTTATTTTTATTTGTTGTAAAAACAATAACTCCGCCGACAATTGCGACAACCATCACACCAAGCAAAACTATTTGGAATAATGAAAGTTTTTGGTTCATGATAATTTAAAAATCATTCCATAGTGATGGTCGCCCGCCTCGATATCGCGATCAAATTTAAATCCAGAACTTTCAAAAAGTGTTCGAGCCACATCTGGTTTCAAAACCGTATCAGGACTTGGACCAAGTCCACCAAAAGAATCTGTCCAATCAATCACCAGAATTTTTCCACTTCTTGGGTTTAAAATTCTTTTTACTTCCGCGACAAATGATTCTGGTTTTTCAAGTTGGAAAAGAGTGTTAATAATAATCGCTCGGTCAACAGAATCGTCTCTGAGTCTTGTACCATTCAATTCATCCAAGTCGCCCCAAATAATTTCTATGTTATTCAAACCGCGATTTGCGGCCTCGGCCTTTAACTTATTTATAAGTTCCTTTTGAACATCAACAGCATAAACCTTGCCGCCAGGACCAACAATATCTGATAATAAAAACGAATAAAAACCAGTTCCTGAACCAAGGTCAGCAACAGACATTCCTGGGTCAATATGAAACTGTTCTAAATTTTTTGTAGGATCTGAAAACATTGATAATAATTATACAGCAAATTCACAACAAAAAGTATAGGAATTACTCACAACTGAATAATTATAAAGTTATAAGTGAAGCAATATTATCTCCGGCGTGTAATTTCATAACCCGAACACCCTGTGTTTGTCGCCCAAGAATTGGAATTTCATCAATATCAACTCTGATAACTTGACCCTTCTTTGACATTGCCACAATTTCATCTGTGTTTTCTGTTACAATTGCTGCCGAAATAATTTTTCCTATTTTATCGGTAACTTTTGCGGTTTTTATACCAGAACCTCCTCTTTTTTGTATTTTGTATTCTTCAAGTGGAGTTTGCTTTCCAAAACCGTTTTGTGAAAAGACAAGTAAATTATGATTCTTTTCTTCTTTACCAACTGTTAGGGACATGACGACGCAATCTTTTGAAGAAATTTTTATACCACGAACGCCGGCGGCATTTCTTCCCATTTCTCTGATATCAGATTCCTTGAATCGGATTGATTGTCCGTCAGTTGTGACAACAACTATTGAGTCGCCTTTTGCCGCAAAATGAGCAGAAATTAATTTATCTTCTCCTTTCAATTTAATAGCAATGATTCCACTTCGGCGGACATCCTCAAAACTTTTTGCATCAACTTTTTTTGTTACACCTTCTCTCGTCATCAACATAACAGACAAATCTTCAATTGTTTTATTTTCTTTTGGAACTGCCAAGACTGAAGTAATTCTTTCTTCTGGTGAGACTGACAAAAAATTCATAATAGACTTTCCTTTTGTTGCTCGTTTTCCTTCAGGCAAATCATACATTTTTATTTGATAAACTTTTCCTTTATCGGTAAAAAACAGCAAATCACTGTGCGTTGTTGTGTAAAGTAGCGTATTAACAAAATCTTCTTCCTTTGTATCAAGATCAATAACTCCCACTCCGCCTCGCTTTTGTTTTCTATATTCGTCAGGATTGGTTCTCTTTATATAACCACCATTTGTCATAACTAAAACACTTTCTTCATCAGGGATAATATCCTCTATGGAAATATTTTTTACACCACCAGCGATTATTTTTGTTTGACGATCATCAGAAAATTTTTGTCGAACATCTGACAATTCTTTTTTAATCAGATTACGCATTTTTACGTTACTCTTTAGAATTTCTTCGAGTTCGGAAATAAGTTTTTGAATTTCTAATAATTCGTCCTCAATTTTCTTTCTTTCCAGGCCAGCCAGTCTTTGCAACTTCATTTCCAAAATAGCAGTCGCCTGTAATTCACTGAATTTGAATTTACTCATCAAATTAGCGTGGGCAGTTGGAGTGTCTTTGGATGCCTTAATGATTTTTATAATTTCATCAATATGATCAAGGGCTTTTTTCAAACCAAGCAAAATATGTTCTCGGGCTTTTGCTTTTGCCAAATCAAATTTTGTACGACGAGTAACAATTTCAAAACGATGTTTTATAAATTCGTCCAAAATTGATTTCAAGCCAAGAGTTTGTGGAACTCCATCGACGAGCGCCACCATATTATAATGAAAAGCTTCTTCTAATTGAGTATGTTTGTAAATATAATTCAAAATACTTTGAGGATGTGCGGATGATTTTATATCAACAACAACCCTGATTTCATTTGTTGATTCATCACGAAGACCTTTTATTCCTTCAATTTTCTTTTCTGAATGAAGTTCAGCAATTTTTGCGATCAAGTCAGATTTATTAACACGATAAGGAATTGAAGTAATAATAATTTGGCTATTGCCATTTTTGTCTTCAATAATTTCTGCATCACCGCGACAAACGACACCACCACGACCCGATGCGTACGCTGTATAAATATCTTTTCTGTCAAAAGCCATTCCGCCAGTTGGAAAATCTGGACCTTTTACGAATTGCAATAATTCTTCTGTACCAGCCTTTGGGTTGTCAATCAAATGAACAGTTGCGTCAATAATTTCACCTAGGTTGTGTGGTGGAATATTTGTCGCCATACCAACAGCAATACCAAGTGTTCCATTCAATAAGAGATTTGGAACATTTGAAGGCATTACAACAGGCTCTTTTTTTGTGGAGTCAAAGTTTGCTCGAAAATTTACTGTATCTTTTTCAAGGTCATTCAAAAGTTCTTCTGACAATTTACTCATCTTTGCTTCGGTATAACGATAAGCCGCTGGTGGATCACCGTCGATAGAACCAAAGTTACCTTGACCAACAACTAACGGGTAGCGCATTGAAAATGGTTGCGCCATTTTTACCATCGCGTCATAAACGGCAACGTCGCCGTGTGGGTGGTAATTACCAATCACATCTCCAACAACAGTTGCAGATTTTTTAAATTTAGCAGAAGACGACAAACCCATTTTGTTCATCGAAAATAGAATTCGGCGATGTACGGGTTTTAAACCATCACGAACATCCGGCAAAGCACGAGCTGTAATAACAGACATCGCATAATCTAGATATGATTTTTTTACTTCTTCACCGATTGGCGCAGATATAACTTGTCTTCCAGGAACCGGTGTGTTTTTATCTTTTCCAGATTCATTATTTGTCTTTTCAGTGTTTTTCGCCATATTTTAAGCCGTTTTTTTAATATTAAGTCAGATAATTATAGCATAAATGAATTTAAACTTCAAATATTTTTTGTTAATTAAGTATAGATTTAAAACTTGAAATTAGTGATTTTATTGGCGAGATCGCGGTTTTTGTTTCTGTGACCGATTTACTTATATCAAAATTATAAAAAACATTAACAACCCATATAATAAAAATAAATAAGGTGATCAAAACTGCAGCAGCAAAAGCAACCTGCCTCTTTTCTGAATTAGTTTTATTTCGCATTCTTTCCAGAAATTTCATTGTTTTATTTGAGAACAACTATCTCACCCTCTTTTTCTTCAAGATCTTTTTTCTTTAAAGTAAGTTTTTCAACCGGTTTTAATTCACTTTCGCCAGCCTCTTTCAAAAATCTTTTTAGAGCATCTTTTTCGCCGACCTCACCGTAATGAATTGGAATAATAATTTTTGGTTCTCTTTTTACAATCATTTGATATGAATCTTCAGGTTCTAATACGCCCTCTCCGCCAATAGGAACAAAGGCCACATCCAAATCACCTAATTCTTCTTTTATTTCCGAGGACAATTCAGTTTCAGAAAGTGCTCCAAAATATCCGATATTAATTCCATCTACTTGAAAAATGTAAACTGTATTTATTTTTTCCTTTCCACCATAATTTGTTTTTGTTGGGAAACCTCGAATAAATAATTCTTTAACCTCATATTCTCCTGGACCATTAATAATAAATGGAATTTGCTCGTTACGAGTCGCATTTTCTGATCCATTAAAATCTGGATGATTAGCAGTAATCAAAACAACGTCAGAACCAAAACTGGTTGTCGAAAATTTTGATTTTTTGCTTGGCGGATTAATTGCAATTGTAATATTGCCCTGAGTAATTTTTACTAATTCAATTCCATCATAATTTATAACCATATGAAAACGATTATAGCAGACCAATTTACAAAATGCGATAAAAATGTATACTTTAGCTCGTTACTTATTAATAACACTAGAAGTTTGTAGTAACCTTGTTGGCAAAGACAGAACGGCTTGAAATTGACAGAGATTAACCAACAAACCTGCAAACTTTTTGTATTTAAAATGAAATCAAAAAAAGTAGTAGAGTTGAGTGAAGAAGAAAAGAAAATAGCAGATTTTATAGAAACACTACCAAATCCGCCTCGTGTTGGAGACATGGTGGAAGGACCTGTTGTTGCACTGGGTAAAGCCGGTGTTTATATCGATTTACAACCATTTGGAACCGGTATAATTATGGGCCGTGAATATATCATTGCTCGTGATTTAGTTAGAAAAATCCGTGTTGGTGATACTGTTACAGCAAAAGTTGCTGATACATTAAATCCCGAGGGTTACATTGAACTTTCTCTAAAGGAAGCAAAACAAGCTTTGATTTGGAATGAAGTTGAAGAAGCAATTAAAAGTAAAATTACTTTGGAACTTCCTGTTCAGGAAGCGAACAAGGGTGGTCTGTTAATGTCATGGCAAGGTATTCAAGGCTTCTTGCCAGCTTCACAATTAAAACCAGAAAACTATCCTAGGGTTATGGATGGTGACAAAACAAAGATTTTAGAAGAGCTAAGAAAATTAGTTGGTCAAAAATTAAATGTCACGATTATTGGCGCAACACCAAACGATGGAAAACTTATTTTCTCTGAAAAGAGCGCTTCTGATTCTGAAGGATCTGAAAATGTAAAATCAGCAGCGGCTGTTGAACAATACAAAGTTGGTGACATTTTGGATGGCGAAGTCACAGGAGTTGTCGATTTTGGTATTTTTGTCAAAGTTGATAAAAATCTTGAGGGACTGGTTCATATTTCAGAAATCAATTGGTCTCTTGTTGAAAATCCTCGTGAACACGTAACCGTTGGTGAAAAAGTTAAAGTAAAAGTCATAGAGGTTAAAGATGGAAAAGTTTCTCTTTCAATGAAAGCTTTGAAAGAAAACCCTTGGGTTACCGCAACAAATAAATACAAAAAAGGACTTGTTGTTAAGGGAGTTGTTATTAAACACAACAAACATGGAGCGTTGGTTTCTATCGAAGAGGGTGTGGCAGGTCTAGTTCATGTTTCAGAATTCGAAAGTCTTGTTGAACTAAAAAACAATTTGGAACTTGGAAAGGTTTACGATTTCAAAATCACTTTGTTCGAAGCAAAAGATCAAAAGATGACTTTGACTTCAAAAATTGCTTAATTAAAATTATTCATCGCCAAAAGATAATCGCTGGTTACAATCATTTCGATTGAATCAGTGGTTTTCTTTTTGATTTTCTTTAAAACTTCATCATCTTTTTTAGAAAATTTTCCGAGAACATATTTTACAACGGCATCTTCTCCAATTGGTTTTTTAACCTTTCCACTTGCGGTGACTGGGGATATTCCAATTTTAATTCTTGGAAAACCTTCTGTTTTCACAGCTTTTATAACCGATTCAACTCCCCTGTGGCCACCACTACTTTTGTTAAAAACAATTTTTGATTGTCCGATACCCATATCCAGATCATCGTGAATTACAACCATATCAGCAGCTTTCTTTGCACTAGTTATAAATTTTTTTAAAGCCAGTCCTGATTTGTTCATATAAGTGTCTGGCAAAATCAAAACGACCTTTTCCTTTCCAATTTTACCTTCAGAAATAAGAGTGTTTATTTTTTTGTCATAAACAAAATCATCAAGTTCAAACTTTCTTACTAAACTTTTAACAATGTCACGCCCAATATTGTGACGAGTACCCTCATATTCTGCGCTAGGATTTCCTAGTCCAACAATAAATTTCATAAAAACAATTATGAATTTTAAAATCGCTTGTGTCAAATGTTTTTTTAGATTAAAATAAGCCACAAACAAATGAACGATTACAACGAGACAGTAAAAAAACCTTCTGGGATAAAGGATTTTATAAGTTTTATCATCTTGACAGCAGTAATTGTGCTACCTATCAGATATTTTATTGCCCAACCATTTATCGTTAATGGATCCTCGATGTCACCAACATTTGAAACTGGTCAGTACTTAATTGTTGACCAACTTTCCTATCGTTTTCACGAACCAGTTCGTGGAGATGTAATTATTTTTAAATATCCTGGTAATACAAAAATATTTTATATAAAAAGAATTATCGGTCTGCCGGGCGAAACCATCAACATTAACGAAAACACTGTAACTATTATAAATTCTGATAAGCCAGATGGTTTTATTTTGAATGAACCATTTGTGGTTTTTCCAAAAGAAACATTTATGGAAGTAACTTTAAATGACGATCAATATTTTGTAATGGGTGATAAGCGTGATGCAAGTTCCGATTCAAGAATTTGGGGTCCATTATCAAAAGATTTGGTAGTTGGAAAGGCTTTTGTTAGATTGTGGCCTTTTAACAAAATAGATTATTTACCGGGCAAATTTTCACTTTAAAAAATATGACAAATAAAAAAACAAAAGAACAGAAACAAATATTGGAGGCAGAAGTAGTGGCAAAGTATTTTGGATTCACAAAGGAAAATCCTGAATCAGTGACAAAGGAAGATATAAAAACTGTGGCTGCAATTTGCCGTGAAAAAAACTATTTGGATGATAATTTATTCTCTATTGATGAAATTTTTGCCCAAATCAGAAGGCACAAAGACAACAAAGATGGAATTGAACCGGATTTACTTTATTTTGAAGGTTCAGTAACTGGCCCGCACAAAAAACATCGAAAACGATCAAATGAAAAAATGATTAATCTGCACATGATCAATGTATCTGGCAGTATTGCTGAGGCAACATTAATAAAAACGGCAATTGCAATTTTGTCTGACCACGGGATCAAAAAAATTGTGGTGAAAATTAATGATGTTGGTGACAAAGAATCACAAACAGCTTTCATTCGTGAAGCGACAAGTTACTATAGAAAAAATATAAATGAGTTAAACAGCCACTGTCGACAGTTATTTAAAGAAGGTTTACACATTTTAATGAATCGTGGAAAGAATCAATGTACGTCAATTCATGAATCATCTCCAAAACCAATGGATTATTTGGATGAAGAATCAAGAAAGAAATTCGGCGAGGTTCTGGAATATTTAGAGACGTTAGAAATTCCTTACGAGATTGATCAAATGTTGGTCGGTGATCCAAATTATTCAACTCATACTGTTTTTGAAATTATAAATCAAGAAAATAATAGTGTTGTTGCCGCGGGATCAAGATACGATTCTTTGGCTAGAAAAACAGGACTTCGTAAAGACATTCCGTCTGTTGGAATTGTTGTTCATTTACCAAATCCTAAAAAAGTTTCTGATAGAATTATAAAGAAATTTGATAAGGCCAGATTATTTTTCCTACAAATAGGTTATGAAGCAAAATTAAAATGTCTATCAATTATTGATGAATTGAGAAAAGAAAACCTTCCTGTTTTACACAAAATCTATCGTGATAGACTATCTGTTCAAATAGCTGCAGCAAAAAAAGCAAATACTGATTATTTAATAATTATTGGCCAAAAAGAGGCCTTGGCTGATGAATTAATTTTACGAGATAAAGAAAGCCGATCACAACAAATTATTAGTCATAAAAATATGATTAGTCATTTAAAGAGTTTAGAATAATATAGAAAAGGCAAGATTTTTTACCTATTGCCTCTTTTATAACCCTGTGATAACCTTATTTTCACTATGGCGATAAACGTTGAATTACAAAAAACAAAAAACGAGAGCAATCTCAACATGATCAAAAGATTTGGTCGCAAGGTCCAAGAATCTGGCGTGCTTCAATATAAAAGAAGTATTCGCTATGCCGAGAGAGATCAATCTCATTACGTAAAAAAGAAAAAAAGACTTAGTTCAATAAAAAGAAAAACCGAGATAGAAAAACTTATAAAACTTGGAAAAATTGCTCCTCGTACAAAAAAAAGACGCTAAATGTTTTCTATAAACAAACTTACTAAAAAAAGACTGCCAAAGTCTTTTTTGCATTACAAAAAAATTAAGGAAGGAATTCTTAGTAAAAAATTCAATTTGTCTTTGGTATTTATAGAGAATACAAAAGCAAAAAAACTTAACAAAGAATTTCGAAAAAAAAATAAACCCGCAAATGTTCTAAGTTTTCCTCTTGAAAAAACTTGTGGAGAAATTTTTATCAATATTGAAACAAAAAAAGAAGCACCAAAATTTGAAATGAATTTTTCAACTTATATTGATTATTTGTTAATTCACGGCGCACTGCATTTATCTGGGCTTGATCATGGAGAAAAGATGGAAGAACTGGAAGAAAAATTTTTAGGGACTTATTCACATACAAAATAATATTTTTCAAGGTATAATAGAAAGGCTAAATTAATACCTTATGAATAAACACGCAGTTGGAATAGATATCGGAACATACCAAGTAAAAGTTGTCGTGGCTGAACATAGCGATGACAATAATTCGCTACCTAAAATTGTTGGTGTTGGGCACGCAGAATCAAAAGGCCTTCGTCACGGTTATATAATTAATCAAACAGATGCGATTCGTAGCATCAGAAAAGCTATTCGTCAGGCTGAAAAAGTCAGTGACTCAAAAATTGAACGGGCTTATATTTCAATTGGCGGAATTGGTTTGGCAAGCCATGTCTCTGTTGGTTCTGTGATGATTTCTAGGGCCGATAATGAAATAACTGAGCTTGATTTGGAAAAAGCGGCAAAGGATAGCCAAGAAAATGTTCCAAAAAATATTATTCAAAATAGACAAATAATTCATTCCGTTCCAATTGAATATAAAATTGATGGTAAAGCAATTTTGGGGAAAAATCCTGTTGGTCTGAAAGCTGTTAAGCTTGAAGTAAAAACTTTATATGTAACCTCCCTGATTCATCATCTCCAAGAAATCATTCAAACGGTTGAAAATGCTGGAATAGAAATTATTGATGTTATGGCTTCGCCTTTGGCCGCCGGACTTGTCACTTTATCGAAAACAGAAAAAATTGCCGGCTGTGTTTTGGCAAATATTGGATCAGAAACTGTCTCAATCGTAGTTTACGAGGATGACTTACCAATTTCTTTGGAAGTTTTTCCAATTGGTTCAAATGATATAACAAACGATATCGCTCTTGGATTAAAAGTTTCTTTGGATGAGGCTGAGAAAATTAAAAAAGAACATAATGATAATTTTGGTTATTCAGATATTCCAAAAAAGAAACTTCAGGAAATTATTGCTGCAAGATTTTCTGACATCTTTGAACTTATTGACGCACATTTAAAGAAAAATGGTAAAAGTGGACTTTTGCCTGCAGGAATTATAATTACTGGTGGTGGTTCTGGTATTGTAAACATCGCTGATCTTGCAAAGGCTTCTATGAAATTGCCTTCAAAAGTCGCCGACCTAGGTGATGATAACGAAGATTTTAGAAAAGTAGTCGGAAATCAAAATATTAGAGTAAAAGATGCAACTTGGTCAGTGGCATATGGTCTTTGTGTCTTTGGTTTATACGCTGATGAAAACGGTTCTATCAAAATGGGTGGCGGGGTCAAATTAATTAGAAAAATTGCACGTAAAATCACTCATTGGTTCAAGAGATTTCTTCCATAACCCGCGGACTTGCCTGTTTTCTACTTTAAGTCTAATATGTAGGCACTTATTAACGTTGAGGAAAATAAGGGGAAATTATTAGTTTTTATCATTTTAATATAGAAATATGCCACAAGTTAAACCTGAAATTGAAACGGTTGCACGTATTAAAGTTGTTGGTGTTGGTGGTTCTGGAAGAAATGCCATCGAACACATGTACAATTCAAAAATTCGTGGAGTCGAATTTGTTGTCGTAAATACAGACGCACAAGATTTACATAATTCTCAAGCGAGAAAGAAAATTCATATTGGAAAAAACTTAACCAAAGGATTAGGAACTGGAATGAATCCAGATCTTGGTCGCCGAGCGGTTGAAGAAACAAAAGAAGAAGTTCAAGAAACAATTAAAAATTCAGACATGATTTTTATCACTGGAGGTCTTGGTGGTGGAACTTGTTCTGGAGCAAGTCCGGTTATTGCCCAAATGGCAAAAGAATCAGGCGCGTTAACCGTCGCTGTTGTGACAAGACCTTTCTTCTTTGAAGGAAGACAAAGAATGCGAATTGCTGAAGAGGCATTGGAACAATTACGAAAAGAAGTAGACGCAATTATCGTCATTCCTAACGACAGATTGTTAAGTAACATTTCAAAAGAAACGACTATTTATAATGCTTTTGCAATGTGTGATGATGTTTTGAAACAATCAGTCGAAGGAATCTCTGATTTAATTACAACTCCTGGTCTCATCAATATTGACTTTGCTGATATCAAAGCAGTTTTGAAAGATGCGGGTTCTGCTCTTATGGGTATCGGTGTTGCGAGTGGTGAAAAACGTGCTGAAGAAGCAGCAAAAATGGCTATCAATTCCCCTTTGCTAGACATTTCAATCAACGGCGCCCGTGGCGTTTTGTTCTCTATTGCTGGCGGTGAAGATTTGACGATGTTTGAAGTTCAAGAAGCTGCAAAAATTATTACGGAATCAATGGATCCAGATGCCAAAGTAATCTTTGGTACAGTTCGTGATGATAAATTAAAAAAAGGAGATATCAAAGTTACGATTATCGCTTCTGGTTTTCCAGAAAATGCACCGAAAAAATCCTTGTTTAATACAAACAGTAAGGAAGAACCAAAAAAGGAATCTGTGAAGATATTTGGTTCAAGTGCAGAAAAAGAAAAAGTTGAAGAAAAGGTAGAGCCAAAAAAAGAGGACGATGACGATGAATGGGGCGCGGTTCCAGCATTTTTACGAAGAAGCAAAATTAAATAGTTAAACATAAAAATAGGTGGTTTTTGAGATCCTCCGCAGGCTCATTTTGGTCAAATGAAAATTGACAAAAATGATGCCGAGGACTGGATCGAATAAAATCACTTATTTTTATGTTAAAATAACTCAATTATGTACGATTTAATAATTATTGGTGGCGGGCCGGCAGGAGCGTCTGCAGCCGTATACTCGGCCAGAAAACAACTAAAAACCCTCTTGATCACAAAAGACTTTGGCGGTCAAAGCATAAATTCTGTTGGGATTGAAAATTGGATTGGCGAGATTAAAATTAGCGGTCTTGAACTTGCTAAAAAATTAGAAAATCATGTAAACGCTTTTGCTGGAGAATATCTTGAAATAAAAAAGAACGAGGAAGTTTTGAAAATAGAAAAAAATGACAAAACTTTTATTGTTTCAACAAAAAAAGGTAGTTACAACACCAAGACCATTTTGATTACTTCTGGTTCAAATAGACGAAAATTGCCAGCATTAAATGCTGATAAATTTGAACACAAAGGACTTACCTATTGTGCAACGTGTGATGGACCAATGTTTCAAAATAAAATTGTCGCGGTAGTTGGTGGTGGAAATTCTGCGATTGAATCTGCGATGCAACTTCTTTCTTATACTGAAAAAGTATGCTTAATTCATAGAAAAGATTCTTTCCGAGCGGATCCAATTTCTGTAGAGGCGATAAAAGCCAATCCGAAATTAGAAATTATTTATAATTCCGAAATAACCGAAATTTTGGGAGAAAATATGGTAAATGGTATAAAAATAAAAAATGTTCTGGATGGATCAGAAAAAATAATGGAAATTGACGGAATATTTGTTGAAATCGGCGCGGTACCAACGACAAATTTTTTAAACAATTTAGTGGAATCTGAAAGTGATAACACAATAAAAATAGATCCTTGGACGCAAAAAACCTCTGAACCTGGCATATGGGCGGCTGGTGATGTAACAAATATAAAATATCACCAAAATAACATTGCATCCGGTGATGCTGTACGTGCTATTGAGGATATATATGTCTTTATAAAAAGCAGTGTTTAAGCAATTAGCCTCTTTACCCTCTTTGAAAAATATGTTAGAATACTTTTCTGTATGAAAATAGCAACAAATGTCCAGGCTGATTATCTTGGTGGAATTGGAAGATCTAATATAAATTTACTCAATTTTTTAAAGAATAAGTCTAGTGGAGTTATTGGGATAGAAATTAATACCAAGGTTCACACACAAAACTCTGATATGTTCAAAGGTTTAAGTGTTGACTGGTTTTCCCACCACATCATTAATATTCACGATATTTCGTTAAGAAAGAATATAAATTCAGCCAAATCCATAAAAGATTTGGAAAAAAAATATAGGCCCATAATTAAAATAATCAAATCAATCCTTGAAAAAGATAGACCCGATGTTCTTTTCTTGAACGGAACATATTATCTGCCCTGGCTTATCTCTATTGCAGCTCATGAATTAAAAATTCCTGTCGTACTAAGATACGCTGGTTTATACACAAAGGAAACTGCTCACTATAAACCAAAAAGCAGAAAAATGCTCAATTTGATTGAAAAATCATTTCAAAATAGAGTTTCTCATTTTATATTTCCATCTCACCTAGCAAAAGAAGCTGTTGAAAACGAGGTTATTGGGAAAGAAATAAAAAATGCATCTGTAATACCAAACCCACTTGAAATTAACGGAAATCGTGATGTTCTAACTGGTGGAACTGAAAGAAGAATTGCCGCTGTCGGTAGATGGGATGAGATAAAAAACTTTTCAGCATTCTTTAAGATACATAAAATTCTAAAAAATCAAAAATGGAGACACGAAGCTTCTTTTGTTACTAGTAAAAATGCAAAAGTAAGATATATGCCCAAAAGCATTAATAGGCTCGCAACTATGACCCACGAAGAACTTCTTAATTTTTACTCTTCTCAGGGAATTATTATTAGTCCATCAAAATTTGAAACTTTTGGTAATGTGGCCATGGAAGCGGTATGTATGGGTATTCCTGTATTGGTTAGTGAAAATATGGGGTGTGCGGAAATATTAAAGATCGCTGGGCTTGAAAATATGGTTATGCCATTTGATGATTTGAAATTGGTTGCAGAAAGAGTAAAAAAATTATGTGGTCAGCACATACTCCCAAGACAAATTAATAACGTAAGAAAATTCCTTAATCCAGACGTCATCAACGCTGAAATAATGTCAATTCTTAGAGAAGCGGCTGGAAAATAAAGTAGAAAAAAGATTAACTACTTCCCCATAATATCTTTCTCAATTCGATGCGATTCAGAAATTATTAATTTATATATTTCCTCTACCAAATCTGGATTGATATTTAATTCTTTTGCCAATTTTCTTTTACTCTCAAATATTTCTTTTTCTCTGTCCGGTTGATATCTGACAATATTGTTTGTTTTTTTATATTCAGCCACATGCGGTATCAATTCGATTCTTTTTGATAAAATTTCCAATAGTTCCCTATCTATTTTGTCCAATTTTGATCTTATTTCTTCTAGGTTCATTTTTAATGATTTAAATTATATCAAAATTAGAATGATTTTTATAAATTGGTGACTGCAGCAGGAATCGAACCGTCTCGGTCGCCCTAGACTGGTACGTATTACAAATATCTATTTTGATATGTATTTTCTACAAACAAAATCTAATTATATCTCTACACACAGAGGCGAATGATCCGAGACCTCATCAGTCAATACTTCAAATCTTTTTTCTCCAATGTTTTTTGAAATCAAAATGTAATCAGCAAATTTCTCTGGTTTATTGTAATAAGAAGTTCTCGTAGATTTTATATTGTATTTTTTAATTAAATTAATAAATCCTGACTCTTCAAACATTAAAATACTTTTAGTTTCTGGTAATAAATTAAAGTCGCCACAAAACACAACGTTCCTATCCAATGAACTAATAAACTTCAAAATATTTTTAGATTGCAGAATCCTATCTTCACTATCAGTCTTACCTTTTCCATTCCATAATCCATGGAAATTAATTACGGTGATTAACTTGTCATCTTTCTCAACGGTCGCATATTGAATATTCCTTGCATGATTACCCAAATCGCCATCTGGAACATAATCTTTTTCTTTATGGACAAAAACTTCTCCTTTATCGACAATTTTTAAATCTTTTTTAATCAGCATGAGTAAGCCATAATTATCTCCAAAATGGGGACAGAAAAAAGGCTCGTAATTATTTAATAAATTAGAGATATCTTGCTTACCATTAACCATAATATTGTCATGATCAATTGGTATCCCGCCAGCATTGTGCCCATCTAAATTTGTGTGGGGTGCAGACCAAATTTCCTGCAGACAAAATATATCAACACCATCTTTATATTTTTTAAAGAAGTTCATAATTTTATCAGACCCGGCTCTACCTCCCCAAGTATTTAAAGTAATTATCTTCATAACTATTTTTCTCTTATCTTTTTAATATAATCTTTAATTCTACTGTCATTATATATTTTTACAGCATCTTGAATTTGAAAATAAACTTCTTTGTTTTCTAACTCAATAAAATATGTGTCTAGAAATTCTTTTAGAACATCAATTTGATTGGAAACAATGTTTTCCTTCATCGTGTATTCATTTTTTAAATCGTTATCTTCTACGATTTTAAGTATTTTTTGTATTTCAAATTTTTTAATGAAAATGATAGATAAGCGATCAATAATCATACCCGGACTTTCGCTGTAAAACTTAACACTGTAGTTTTTCTCAATTTTAAGATTTTCTGTTATATCTTTATCAATCTCATTAATTAAATTATTTCTAATTTGGTTATTTTTATCAATCTCTTTTTTGACATTAGCTACATGCTCGCTCCCTAGATCGCGCATTCTCGCATTATCCTCTAAATCCCAAATAATCTTATTGGTTTTAATCAGATCATTGATTAACAAATCAAAATTTCTTTTATGAAATATTTCTTCATTTTCATTTGCAAGAAAAGTGTTAAATAATTTAGAAATTAAAGATGAGGTGATAATATAACTCTCATTGAATGACTCTTTAATAAATTCAATATTCGAATATTTTTTTAAAGAATATTCATAAACTGCCTCATTTTTAAAATAAGAATTTGAATGTAATCTAACTTTTTTACCTAACAACGTAGAAGCTATTGCCATATGTAATCTATCAGTATTAATTTCTTCGTATTTATCTAGATTTGAAATTAATTCTTCTAATGGTTTTTGAGCGTAGCCAGCATAAGAAACATCATTATTATATTCTGGTATCTTTTTAATTAATGACTCTCTATCAGTCCTAAATACATTAAGAACACCTTCGCCGCTATCTTTTGATTCAAAATCATTGTAAAAAGCACAATCGTGCCATAAATAAACATCGGCTTTGTTTGTATTCTTAGAGACAAAATCGGCACTCACCTTTTCACGACAAAAAACTGTGGTTTTAGCTTTTAAATTATTTAGGATTTCGATCTGTTTCTTGCCAAAAATTGTGTGAGGTAAAATTATTATTTCTTTATACAGATCACCCTTCTTAATTAAAAAATTTCTAACATCAGAATAGTAGTCATTGAAATTCCCTCCTCCATCAATAATTAAGGTTTCATTATATACAGGGAATGATACGTCCACAGCATGTACACCAATGTTTAAATCAGAAAATAATTTCATTGAACCGTGCCAAATTAATGAATCACCATAGTTTCCCGGAAATCTATAGAAATCCACACTTTTATTTTTATATTTTTCTAAAAATTTTTTTAAATCTAGCTCTTTCATTAAATTATTTATTAAAACTAAACACCATGATCTTGATCGGTAGATACTGTTCTTCATTCGTTATCAAATCAATCTTAACTTCTTTTTCTAATTTAAATTTTGAACCAGTAATTAGTCTTTCAAACATTTTAAACTGACTAGTATATACTCCTAATTTACCTCCTTCATTCAAGTGCTTTTCACAGTATTCAATAAAAGTTTTGTAAAGAGATTCTAAATCTTCCCCTTTTGAAATTGCCATACCGAAAGGTAAATCTGAAGTAATAACATCATAATTACCCAAATCTGGTTGATCAAAAATATTAAATTCTTTTACTTGGGCTTTTTTTATTAATCCAGCTTTTTTTATATTCTGGATAGACAATGATAAATGTTCCTTATTATTATCAAATCCAACTATTTTTTCTAAATTTTCATAATTTAAACCCGCTTCAATCATCAAAGTTGCACTTCCAGAAAAAACATTTAAATACGTATTATATCTTTCTAAACCACATAAATAATTTAAAGTGTAAGCAATTGTTGGATCCATGGCTCCACTCATGTTTTTGACCTTATACTCTCTTAGAGAGAACGGCCTAGGAGTTATTTGTACGCCGACTTCCCATATTTCATCAATTTTGGCTATATAAATTTTATAATCAGCTTCTTCTTTTTCTTCAACTTTAAATTCAGAAATTATATATTCCTTAATTTCCAAAACTTCTTTAGAATCTGACCCTGCACAATTTATTTTGAAACTCTTAAAAATTCCATCTTCATGATGTTCTTTAACTATATTTATTAGATTACCTATGACAGATTTATGATTAGATATGTACAACGGATTATACTTATCATTTCTGTCTACTAGATATACCCTAGAAACTGTTTTTAATATTTTAATTTTGTCAAAGTTTTCAACATAATTAATATAAAAAGCGTC
>CAYWTD010000012.1:0-18551 GCA_964461185.1 uncultured Candidatus Saccharibacteria bacterium
TTATATGGCAATGAAAAATTTAGAAACTGAGAGTTATAAAGGTGTAAGAGATTTTTATCCAGACGACATGTTTATACAGGACTATATACATTCGGTCTGGCATGCTGTTTTGCAAAGTTATGGATATGAACACTATTCCGCCTCTATTCTAGAGCCATCAGAAATATATGAAGGAAAAACAAGTACAGAAATAGTTTCAGAACAAACCTACACTTTTACCGATCGAGGTAATCGCCGAGTAACTTTGCGTCCAGAAATGACACCAACAGTAACTAGAATGGTGGCTAAGAAGCAAAAAAGTCTGTCTTTTCCTCTTCGCTGGTATTCAATACCAAATGTCTTTCGCTATGAAAGACCACAAAAAGGACGGTTGCGAGAACACTGGCAATTAAATGTTGATATTTTTGGTTTAGATGGAATTGATGCAGAAACTGAATTGATTGAGATTGCTTCAAAGATTATGCAGAAGTTTGGACTAAAAAATAGTGATTTTGTCGTAAAAATAAATGACAGAAATATTTTAGAAGAAGTAATGAATGATTTTGGACTTGATGAAAATCAAAAACGAGACTTCAAAAAACTTTTAGACAAGAAAAATAAAGTCACTGATTTTGATGATCAGATGTTTAAAATCATTGGAAAGAATTTTGATCAAACAATCTTCCCTAACGAAAAAATAAAAAAACTAACTGAAAAATTGAATGCACGCGGAATTACAAACGTCGTTTTTGATCCATTGCTTGTTCGTGGATTTGACTATTATACCGATATTGTTTTTGAAATATTCGATACAAATCCAGAAAATGCCAGATCTCTATTTGGTGGCGGCCGCTACAATAATTTATTAACGTTATTTGGTGGCGAAAAAGTTGGAACAGTTGGATTTGGTATGGGAGACGTAACCGTCAGAGAAGCACTGAAATTACGAGATCTTTTACCAAACAAATTATGTCCTGCGCACTTAACGATTTGTACCACTGATGAAAAAGTTTTTGACTTTGCAGGATCAATCGCTGACAAACTAAGAAATTTTGGAATTGATGTTCTCGTTAATTATGATGGTAAAAAAATCGGTGATCAAATAAAACGTGCTGATAAAAAAGGCATTCCTTTTATATTATGTCTTGGTGAACAAGAAATAAGTAAAAAAGAATTTAAAGTAAAACATTTGAAATCTGGTAAAGAAAAAGAATTATCAATTGAACAAATTGCCAATTTTGTAACAGAAAATATTTCTAATTAATCTTTATGAATTATATCGTTTTTGATATTGAAACTAGAAATATCTTTAGTGAAATTGGTTCAAACGATCCAAAGGATTTGGATATTTCTGTTGTCTCGGTTTATGAAAAAAAGACGGACTCGGTAAAAAGTTTTTTGCAGGAAGATTTTAAAAATATGTGGCCAATTTTTGAATCAGCTGACGCAATTATCGGATATAATTCTGAACATTTTGATATTCCCCTTTTAAATAAATATTACAATGGCGATTTATCAAACATAAAAAGTATCGATCTTATGGCCGCCATAAAAAAGAGTATCGGTAGGAGATTAAAATTAGATAGTGTGGCAGAAGGAACTTTGGGTCGGGGAAAAATAGCGAATGGTTTAGAGGCTGTAGAGTGGTGGAAACAAGGAAAAATCGATTTAATCAAAAAATATTGTGAAGAGGATGTAATGATTACAAAAGACATTTTTGAATATGCTTTAGAAAATAAAAAACTATTGGTTAAAGACAAATTTACTAATAAATTAATTGAAATCGCTATAGATACTTCTGATTGGGCAGAACTAGACGAAAAACCAAAGATTACAAAATCCTTATTCTAAATAATTAGGCTGTTCGTGTTATAATTACAGCTGAAAAATTGATAATATTAATTTAAAATTTTCATGAATAATAAAAATGCAATAATTTTTGGAATAACACTAATCATGGTCGGTGCTATTGTTGCTGGTGGAATTCTTTTTGATCATAAAAAATCAGTTACTATTGAAGAAACTTCTGTCGAAAAAATTGAGTATTCAATAAATCCAGTTACAAATGATGATCATATTCTGGGAAATCCAAATGCTGACATTATTTTAGTAGAATATTCAGATTTTCGATGTCCATATTGCCGTGAGTTTCATGTCACCATGAACCAACTTATAAATGAATTTGGTAAAACTGGAAATTTGGCTTGGGTGTATAGACATTTTCCAAGTGAAGATGCGTTTTCTAATAAAAATTCTATTTCAATTATTGCGGCACAGGCATCTGAATGTGTGGCTGATATCGGTGGAAAACAAAAGTTTTGGGATTTTATAGGAAAAATATATAAAGATTTACCCGTTACCTTTGACCAAGCTGACCTAGAAAATGTTGCCGTTGAACTTGGTATTGATAAGGAAAAATATTCTGAATGTTTAGCTAATGGAAAATTTAATGAAAAAATCCAAAAATCAATTGATGACGGTTTGCTAATTTACAAACACAATTCAGATTTCGGAACTCCTTATAGTATTTTATTAACCAAAACTGGAAAACAGATAGAAATTGTTGGTTCGCAATCTTATACTTATATAAAAGAAATTATAAAACAATATTCTGCTCTGCGAGATACAATATAGAAAACAAAAAAACACCTTTATTCAATCCAGTCCTCGGGCAAAGCCCTGCGGAGGATCTCAAAAGGTGTTTTTTGTTTTCCTCTAGTAATTTTTTAACTTATCAGCGGCACTATGTTGACGTATTTTTTCGTGGGCTTTTGATTCAATTTGTCGAATTCTCTCTCTTGTAACTCCAAATTTCTTTCCGACTTCTTCTAATGTATGTTGAACACCATCAATCAAACCATGTCGTAATTCTAGAATTTTTCTTTCTTTTTCTGACAAATCATTCAAAATTTCTTGAACTTGATCTCGCAAAATTCTATGAGAAGAATCTTGATCTGGAGAAGAAATATTTTCATCTGGTATAAAATCACCCAAAGTTGATTTTTCATCACCATCATCTCCAACTGGATTTTCCAAAGAAACAGTACTTTGATCTATCTTTTCAATTGTATAAATCTTTTCTAATTCAAGCCCCATTTCAATTGATATTTCTTCTGGTAACGGCTCTCTACCAAGATCTTGAGATAACCGACGAAAAACTTGTTTGTATTTTGCAATTGTCTCAACCATATGAACCGGAACACGAATCGTTCTAGACTGATCAGCGAGTGCTCGAGTAATCGCCTGTCTGATCCACCAAGTTGCATAAGTCGAAAACTTGTAACCTTTTGTCCAATCGAATTTATCTACAGCCTTGAAAAGTCCGATGTTACCTTCTTGAATCAAATCAAGCAAAGTTAAATCTGGACTTCTTCCAACATATTTTTTTGCAATTGAAACAACTAGTCGCAAGTTCGCCCTGGCAAGCAAAGTTTTTGCATCTTCGTCACCTGCTTCAATTCTTTTTGCTAATTCCTTTTCTTCATGAGCCGCAATCAAAGGATATTGACCAATTTCCTTTAAATACATTTGGATCGAATCATATTGTGATGGCGATTTCCCAGCCATATATTTCTTCCCTTCCTCCTCATCAACCTTCATATCCAAAAATCCACCGCCCTCCAAAATATCAACACCGGCAGTTTCAAATTTTTCATACAAATCCGTCAAAAGCGGAACATCCGTTTCGATTGTCGGAAAGTGTTTTAAAATTTCATCATATGTGACGAAACCTCTTTCTTTACCTTTATCTAAAAGTTTATTAACTCGTTGGTCTTTTTCTTTTTTGCTGACCGGAGCATTATTTTTTATTGAAATATTCTTCTTACTTTTTGTTTTTTTTGTTTGAGCTTTTTTAGAAGCTTTTTTTGAAATCTTTTTATTCTTTTTGACAACAACTTTCTTTTTCGGCATGAAAATTTATTATATCAGATTTATTCTTCTTTATTAATGGCTTCAACCTCTTTTGAAATTTCGTTAATCTTTAAAAGCATCTTATCGGCTTCTTCTTCATTGTGATTTTGCTCTTGCTTTTTTAGTTCAAGCAACAGTCGCTCTCTCTTTTTTAACAAGTATTTAAGACGCAAATTGGTAATTAATTCCTTGAAATCCTTTTTTATTATTTTTTCGTCCCCGTAACTATTCTCTATGGCAAAAAGAATATCGTCTATTGAATCCTTTATCATTTGCCAAACAATATTATATTCATCACCAAGAATATCTTGAACCTGGCTGCGGGCAGATTCAACATCAATAACTTTTTCTGGCAAACGCTCTTGCCATAAAATCAAACCAAAAATTCTTTTCTCAATTGCCATTTGATCTTTGGTTTTTGAAGCAAAGTTATTTTCTTTTCGATTCGAAATATTTATTGACGTCTCTGGTTTATAATTTTGCAAATCCGCATAGATTGCTTCTTCTTTTATTCCCAAATTTTCACTGACTATTTTGATAAAGTGAGCCTGATCAATTTTGTTCTTCATCATAAATAAGTAAGGAATAATTTTTTTTGAAACAAGAATTCCTATTTCACGTGGTTCCGCCGCTTCAGATTTTATTTTTTGAATAAAAATTTCAATAATGTGTTTTGAATTTTTTATTATTTCCTTCCACTTTTTTATATCTTCACGAATCAAATCTGCCGGATCTTTTCCTCCAACTATATTTGCAATTTTCACATCCATACCAAGAGCCAAGGCCATCTGCCATGCACGTTCGGAGGCTTTAAAGCCGGCACTATCAGAATCAAAGGCGATAACCATTCTTGGCGAAATTCTGGAAATCATTTCAAGCTGTCTGTCTGCCAAAGCCGTTCCGCTTGAAGCGACAGTATTCGTATAACCTGCCTGATGAGACATAATCAAATCCATTTGTCCTTCGACAAGAATTGAAAAATCATGTTTTCTAATACTGTTTTTGGCTTTATTAAAGCCAAATAGAACTTCCGATTTTTTAAATAATTCTGTCTCTGGACTATTTATGTATTTGGCAGTCTTATCATCTTCGACTCCAAAAATTCTACCGGAAAAAGCAATCGGCTCACCAGAAGAATTAAAAATTGGAAACATTATTCGACTTCGAAAAGCGTCATAATAACGGCCCTTTTCGCCTTTCTTAACCATTCCGGATTCAGAAATCAGATTATCTTTATGGCTCTTTTTTGAAAGAAAATCATAAAGATTCTGCCATCCATCTGCGGCAAAACCAATTCTCCAATCTTTTATTGTTTTTTCTGTTAAACCGCGTTTGCGTAAATATTCCAAAGCTAATTTATTATTTGATAAATTTTCTTCAAAATATTTTGTTGAATCTTCCAGAATTTTTTTAAGCTGTTTATGCTTTATATCACTCTCGCTTGATTCGTGGGTGATTTTCACTCCAGCACGATCAGCTAAAATTTTTAAAGCTCCGGGAAAATCTGTTGATTCAAAATGTTCAACAAAAGAAAAAATGTCTCCTTTTGCGCCACAACCAAAACAATAATAGCTATTACGTTCTGGTGAAACGAAAAAAGACGGAGTTTTTTCGTTGTGAAAAGGACATCTACCTTTATAATTCTTTCCTGCTTTTTCTAACTTGATGTATGATTCGACAACTTCTTTGATGCCTAGTCGCTCTTTTATTTTTTCTACATCATTATGCGACATTGTTTTTTATTGTTATTCGTCTTCCTCCAGAGATTGAGTCATTTCGTATTCTGCCATCGCAGCATCTTCAATTTCTTTTGCTCTTGCATATTTTTTACTACCAACATAACCTGTTCCGGCTGGAATCAATCTTCCAAGGATAACATTTTCCTTTAGACCACCAAGATTATCTTCTGCTCCACGAATTGACGCATTGATAAGAACTTTGGTTGTGTGTTGGAATGATGCGGCTGATAAGAAGCTCTTTCTAGACAAAGACACTTCTGTAATACCAAGAACAATAGGTTCTGCTTTTGCTTTTATACCATTAGCCGAGTCAACGATTTTGTTTTCTTCAGCAAAATCATCCTGATTAACCACATCACCAACTGTGTATTTTGTATCTCCACCATCGATTACTCTAACTCGTGAGAACATCTGTCGAACTATCAACTCGATGTGCTTTCTTGAAACAGATTCACCTTGAAGTTCATAAACCTTGTTAATTTGGTTAATAATGTACTCTTCGGCCTTATCTTCTCCAGCATATTTGAATATTTCAGAAATGTCAGCTGAACCATCAGTTAACATTTGACCCTTCAGAACCTCATCGCCAACTTTGACCAAAATTGTTCTGATATGAGTAACAACATATTCACTATTTTTCTTTGATTTAGCCTTCTCACCTGCTTTTGGAGAGATAATTATTATTTTGTCTCGTCCATCTTCTTTGATTTCAGAAACAATACCATCAGTTTTTGCAATTAGACACGGACTTTTTGGTTTTCTTCTTTCGAAGACTTCTTCGACACGAGGAAGACCTACAGTAATGTCACCTCCTACAGAAGCAGTACCTCCGGCGTGGAAGGTTCTCATAGTTAATTGAGTTCCTGGTTCACCAATTGCTTGCGCTGCAACTGTACCAACAGCTTCACCCAAATCAACGATTTCATCTTTACCAAGATCCATTCCGTAGCACATACTGCAAATACCATGACTGGTTTCACATGTAAGCGGTGAACGAACTTTTACTTCTGAAACTTTTGATTCTTCAATTGTCTGAGCGTCATCCTTTGTAATCAAGTGACCTTTTTCAAAAATTTTCTTGCCATCATCATCTTTTAAATCTTCAGCCAAAACTCGACCTCTGATTTTCTTTGAAAGAGAAATTTCAATTCCAGAATCACTTAACAATCTTTTTATTGTAATTAATTTCTTTGTGCCACAATCATTTTCTCGAACAACAATGTCTTGAGCCACATCGAACAATCTTCTGGTTAGATAACCAGCGCGCGCAGTGTTCAAAGCTGTGTCAGTCAAACCTTTTCTTGAACCGTGAGTCGAAGTAAAGTATTCAATTGGACTAAAACCTTCCTTACTGTTTGAAAGAATTGGTGTTTCAATTTCTTCACCACGAGAGTTAACAATCAAACCCTTCATACCTGCCATGTTTGTAATTTGACCGAGCGATCCTCTAGCTCCAGATTTCCACATGTCATAAACTGGTCCGTTTGGGTCAAGAGTTGCTGGAATTAAGGTTTCAATTTTAGTTTTTGTTTCGTGCCAAATTGTCGTGAGTTTTCTTTTCTTTTCAGCTTCTGAAAGTAAACCATCGTTGTATTGATTCTTAATAATTTTCACTTGCTCTAGTGCAGCATCAATTATTGATTGTTTTTCGACCGGAATTTGCAAATCATCAATTGCCCAAGTAACTCCAGATTTCGTTGCATAAGTAAAACCGAATTTTTTGATTTGATCCAAAATTTCTGGCAAACCATGCAGACCGTATTTGTTAATAAAGTCATTAACAATTTTTGCCACTTTCTTTTTGTCGATTTCTTCATTAATGAAAGGATGATCTTTTGGAAGAATTGAGTTAAACATAATTCGACCAACCGTTGTTTCAATTGACTCTTTTTCACCATTTACATATTTCGTTCCTTCTTTTGTTCTAACCAAAACCTTTGCTCGGAGACCAACCAAACCATAGTCATATGCTGTCATCGCCAAGTTTGGACCAGGAAAGTGCATATTTTCTCCTTTTTCTCCCTTAACCATTTTAGTCATCCAAAAACATCCAAGCAAAATATCAAGTAATTTTGCGGCAACAACAGGATCACCGGAACCTGGTTTTAGTACGTTTTTATCTGCTGACATTATTTCTCTTGCCTCATATTGAGCTACAACCGAAAGTGGAACGTGAACAGCCATTTGGTCACCGTCGAAGTCTGCGTTAAAAGCTGTACAAACAAGTGGATGAACCTGGATTGCGCTACCTTCGATCAAAACTGGCTTGAAGGCCTGAATACCAAGTCTGTGCAAAGTCGGCGCGCGGTTTAACAAGACATATTTGTCTTGGATAACTTCTTCAAGAATTTCCCAAACTTCTGGGGCCTGATCATCGATCAAACGACCAGCACCGCGAATGTTAAAAGCCAATTCTCTTTTCAAAAGTTTTGAAATAATGAATGGTCTAAATAATTCCAAAGCCATGTGTTTTGGCAAACCACATTGATTTAGTGCCAAATCAGGTCCGATTACAATTACTGAACGACCAGAATAATCAACTCTTTTACCAAGTAAGTTTCCTCGGAAGAATCCCCTTTTACCCTTCAAGTTATCAGCCAAAGATTTTAATGGTCTCTTTTGAGCCTGACTTGCCATACTTGAACTTGAACTGTGACGAATACTATTATCAATCAACGCGTCAACAGCTTCCTGAAGAATTCTCTTTTCGTTTCTCAAAATAACATCTGGTGCTCCAATATCCTGCAATTTCTTTAGACGATTGTTTCTGTTTATTACTCTTCGATACAAGTCGTTGATGTCGGAAGTTGCCTGTCGCCCACCTTCTAACGCTACCATTGGTCGCAAAGCTGGAGGAATCACTGGAATATGTTGCATAAACATCCACTCTGGACGAATTTCTGATTTCATCATAGCTCTAATCAAACTTATTCGGCGATTCAGTTTATCTTTTTGTGGACCAGTTGCATCAGCAATTTGTGCCTCAAGTTTCTTTAACAAATCCTCTAAATTCAATGATTTGAAAAGTTTAAAAATTGCTTCAGTACCAATTTCTGCTTCAAAAACAGAACCATATTTCATTGAGAATTTATGATAAACAACTTCATCAAGAACCTGGCCTTGAACCAAGCTATCAATTTCTTGTTTTGTTTCTGTGTAAAGAGACTTTAGTTTCTCTTTTGTTTTTTCATCCTGAGCGGATTTACTCTTGTTTTTATATTCTGATTCAAGATCATTCAAAATTCTTTTCTTTTCTGAATCATGAACTTCAGTCACAAGATATCCGGCAAAATAAACAACTTTTTCTACATCTGTCGAATTCATTCCAAGTAAAGTACTAATTCTTGATGGAATACTTCGCAAGAACCAAATATGCGCAACTGGGCTAGCAAGTGTTATGTGCGCCATTCTTTCTCGACGAACAATAGATCTGGTGATTTCTACTCCACATTTTTCACAAACAATTCCTTTGTATCTAATACCGCGGTATTTTCCACAGTAACATTCATAATCTCTTTCTGGACCAAAAATTCTCTCATCAAATAAACCGTTTTTTTCTGAACGCTGTGTTCGATAATTAACAGTTTCTGGTTTTGTCACCTCACCGTGTGACCATTCCAAAATTCGATCTGGTGAAGCCAGTTTCAAAAAGATTTTATCAATTATTGGTTTTTTATATGTTTTTCTTTGCATGGTATTGTTTGTTATTAATTATTTTTCATCACCGCCCTCGTTTTCGTCTGCGTGTTTGATATCTATATCAAGGCCAAGACCTCTCATATTATTTACCAAAACGTTGAATGAAGCAGGAACGTTAGTTTGAGTAATTGGTCGACCTTTTACAATTGCGTCAAAAGCTGCTGACCTTCCGACGATATCGTCAGATTTGTAAGTCAAAACTTCTCGTAGCGTATGTGCAGCTCCGTGACCAAGTAATGCCCAGACTTCCATTTCTCCGAATCTTTGACCACCGTTTTGTGCTTTACCACCAAGAGGTTGTTGTGTGATAAGTGAGTATGGACCAATTGAACGCATGTGAATTTTATCTTCAACCATGTGGTGAAGCTTCATCATGTACATGTAACCGACTGCAATATCTTGTTCAAATTTTTCTCCTGTTCGGCCATCATACAAAGGCATTTTACCGTTTGTATTGAATCCGGCTTTTGCTAATTCTTCTCTAATTTCCTCTACAGTTGCACCAGCAAATGCAGGACAGATTGCTTGATAATTCAAAGCGTTTGCTGCAAGACCAAGGTGCAATTCCAAAATTTGTCCAAGATTCATACGACTTGGGACACCAAGAGGAGTTAAAATGATATCAACTGGTGTACCGTCTTCTGTATAAGGCATATCTTCTGCTGGAAGAATTTTTGAGATAACACCTTTGTTACCGTGACGACCGGCCAATTTATCACCAACCTGAATTGCACGAAGTTGTGCGACTTCAACATGAATTCTCTTTATAATTCCTGAATCAAGTTTGTCACCTTTTTCTCGTGAAAAGACTTTGACACCGACAACACGACCTCGTAAACCACCTTCAGCTCGTTTTGAAGAGTCTTTTACATCTCTAGATTTTTCACCGAAAATTGATCGTAGCAATCTTTCTTCTGGAGTCAATTGTGTTTCACTCTTTGGTGTAATTTTACCAACCAAAATATCTCCGGGGCGAACTTCTGCACCAACTCGAACAATACCTTCTTCATCGAGATTTTTTAATTTGATATCTCCAACATTTGGAATGTCAGAAGTTGTGACCTCTGGACCAAGCCTAGTATCACGAACGTTGATAACTACTTCTTCAAGATGAATTGAAGTTAAAGTGTCGTCTTTTACTAATCTTTGCGAAAGGATGATCGCGTCTTCATAGTTTGATCCAGACCAAGACATGAAAGCGACAAGCAAGTTTTTACCGAACGCAATTTGTCCATTATCACTAGTCGAACTGTCGGCAAGCAAATCTCCTTTCTTTACTTTATCACCAACATTTACAGCTGGTTTATGACTAAAGGCTGTAAAGCTATTTGTTCTTCGCAAATTTTCAAGTTCGTATTCTTTACTTTCTTTTCCATTATTAACAACAATTTTTCGACTATCAACTTTTTCTACGATTCCAGCTTCCTCAGCACGCAAAACTCGGTTTGAACATTTTAAAGATTCTTCCTCGATTCCTGTTGCAACCAAAGGCGCCTCAGTTTTTAACAAAGGCACAGCTTGTTTTTGCATGTTTGATGCCATCAATGCTCGGTTTGCATCATCATGTTCCAAAAATGGAACCATTGAAGTCGCGACAGAAAAAGCTTGATTTGGAGCGATATCAACAAATTCAACTTCCGTATTTTTTATAACATTTGGAGTTCCATGAATTCTGGCAGTAACATATTTTTCAACGAAATTATTATTTTCATCAATTTTTGATGTTGCCTGTGCAATAGAATATTTTTCTTCTTCATGAGCGTTCATGTAAACAATCTCGTTTGTAACTTTTCCTTTTTCTACTTTTAGATAAGGAGTTTCAATCATTCCGTATTTATTTGTTCTTGCATAACACGAAAGACGCAAAATAAGACCAATGTTTGGGCCTTCTGGAGTCTGAATTGGACAAACGCGACCATAATGAGATGGATGTACATCACGAACTTCAAGACCGGCTCTTTCTCGGGTTAAACCGCCTGGACCAAGAGCAGAAACTGTTCGCAAGTGTTCAATTTCAGTCAACATGTTTTCCTGTTGCATGAATTGAGACAATTGGTTTGTAGTAAAGAATTCTTTTATTCTTGCCTGTAGCGGTCTTGGGGTAATAAAGTTTGTTGGCAAAGTTGTCGAAGTGTCAATCGTTGACATTCGATTTTGAATATTTCGTCTTAGTTGAGCAAGACCTGTTCGAACTTTTTGTTGCAATAATTCACCAACGAATCTAACGCGACGTGATCCAAGATGATCAATATCATCCTCGATTGCATCTGGATTATGATTCAGTTCAACAATGTGATTAATAATCAAAGCCAAATCGTCTTGGTCAATAATTCTTTTTTGTAAACTTTTTTTATCAGTTGGCAAACCAAAACGATTATTAAATTTGAAACGACCAACTTCTGACAAATCGTAACGTTCAACACTTAATATAGAATCTACAAACTCTCTTGCATTTTCAAGTGTGGCCAAATCACCATCTCGAAGCCTCTTGTAGATATCAAGATATGCGTGTTCAAGTTCTTTTACTGGATCTTTTGCCAAAGTTTTCTTTAGGGCATCAATTGCAAAGTCGTGTCCTTTGAATAGTTTCAAAATCGCCTCGTCTGTAGAAGCGCCTAAAACTCTAAGTAAAGTTGTTGCTGGGAATTTTCGATTTCGATCAACTCGAACATAGACAACATTATCTGCGTCAGTTTCAAATTCAATCCACGCGCCACGTGATGGAATGATTTTTGCACCAAACAAAATTCTTCCTCTTATCAAGTTTGTTGTGAACAAAACTCCGTATGAACGAGCAAGTTGTGGAACAATAACCCTTTCAACACCGTTGATGATGAAAGTTCCGTGTCTTGTCATTATTGGAAACTCTGAAAGAAAAATATCTTGTTCTTTTGTCGTTCCAAGTGCCTTGTTAACCAGAGTCGCACGAACTTTTAATGAAGCTTCATAAGTAAGATGATTAAATCGAGCTTCGCGACTAGTTAATTTTGGTTTTTCAAAAATTAATTCTCCTAATTTTAATTCGAATTTTTTTCCAGAATAATCAGATGTTGAAGAAAATTCATTAAAGACATCTTTTAATCCATCTTTGATAAGCCAGTTGAATGATTCAACTTGACCTTCAAAAAGATTTGGCAAATCAACAGGTGGTTTTCTATATTTCTTAAAATGTTTTTTTTCTCTTTGTCCAACTGTTTTCAACTCGTCCTTCGCAAATTTGGTGGCTTTCATAATTTACAGACACAAAAAGTCAGCGAACCCCAAGATTTCTCAAGAGTTTCGCCTTCTTCAGATTAATTAATTTTTATAATTTTTTAAAAGCTGCATTAGCAGTCTTTTGTTATTTCCTAATATTAAAACCGCATTTTCTGCCAGAACACAATCCCCATTAGCGTTGACAGAAATAATAAACTATAAATAAAGTTTGGTCAACAAGTTGTCCACATTTTAGCGATTTTTGGCACGCCATTCATCAATTTTTTTATGATTTCCTGATAAAAGAACTTTTGGGACATTATAGATTTTACCTTTAATTATAAGCTTTTCTGGCCTCGTATAAACCTTTTCTGAAGAAATTCTGTTTTCTTCTGGAGACAAACTATTGCCAAGAACGCCTTTTAATTGTCTGGCTACGGAATCAAGAATAATCAGGGCTGGAAGTTCCCCGCCAGTCAAAACAAATGGGCCAACAGAAATTTTTTCTGTTTTAAAAAATTTATTTACGCGTTCATCAATTCCTTCATATCGTCCAGCAATAATTATTAAATTTTCTGTTTTGCTCGCAATTTTTTTTGCAACATTTGTATCAAATTGTTTTCCACTTGGTGATAGAAAAACAATTTTAAAATTTTTATTTTTTCCAATGGCTTTTTGAATTGCTTTTATAATTGGTTCAGCCTGAATAACCATTCCAGGTCCACCACCGTACGGTTTTTGATCGATTCGGCGCCATTTGTCTTTTGTAAAATCACGAGGATTATAAAATTTTACCTTTATTTTTTTATCTGCAATAGCACGACCAATAATAGACTCTTTTATATAAGAGCCCATGGAATTTGGAAAAAGTGAAATAATATGAAAGTTCATATTTGAAAGATTAGCCTATTTTGTTTTTTAAAACAAATTAAAAGCACAGAAGTTTATTCTAACAAAAAAACACTTTTTGAGTTCCCTCCGCAGATTTGTTTAATTAAACAAATCGAGGACCGGAATGAATAAAAGTGTTTTTTTGATTATAGAGATTTATATTTTTAAATTTTCTACCGCTTCATCAACAGAAGTCATGGATCTTTTTCCTCCTTCTGGTTCATTAATTTTCAAGTTAACACGAGCAGTATTTTTCATACCGACAACTCGCAAAAGTGTTCGGATCGCCTTTGCAGTATTTCCTTGGCGACCAATAATCTTTCCCATATCTTCTGGGTTCACTGTTAAAGTTAGCAAAACTCCCATCTCATCGACTGTTCTATCAATTTTTACATCGTTCGGATTATCAACAAGAGTTTTTACAACATACTCTAGAAATTGATAATCAAGTTCTCTATCTGTCATTTTTCTATCTATTAGGCCAATAATGGGCAGCACCGTCCGACGGTCTGCTGATTCAATTATAATATTAAAATCAAAAAAGAGTCAATTTTGATTTATGCAACTGGAGTTTCTGGTGCAACAACTTCTTCTGCAACTGGCGCAGATTCTGTTTTTACTTCTTTTGCTTCTGGTGTTTTTTCAGTCTCTTTTTCTTCACCTTCTTTTTTTATAGGACTTTTCTTTGGCAAAACATTTATCTTTTTACCAGTAATAACTTTTTTATTTACAAATAGGTTGTGAACAGTGTCTGAAAGTTTTGCTCCTTGTGATATCCAATGTTTTACTCTTTCTTCATTAATTCGAGTTTCGTTTTTATCACGAGCATCATATGAACCAAGAACCTCTAAAAACTTTCCGCTCTTTGTACTATTCTTTGAATCTGTTAAAACAATACGAAAAGTTGGTTCGTTTTTCTTTCCTACACGTTGTAATCTTATAGCTAACATAGGCGCCATACTACCAATTCTCCTTTGTCTCGTCAACATAAATCTGTTACAGTTCTATGATAATAAATATGTTTGATAAAAAAACTGCAATCGAAGGAAAGATCACTACAACCGGAAAAGGCATCGGTTTTATTGAAAATCCTAACGGTGGTGAGGATATTTTAATAGATTCTGGTAAGTTAAATACGGCTCTAAATGGAGACATTGTCAGAGTTATCCTGACTGGTGAGAAAAAAGAAGACAGATTATTGGGAGAAGTTATCGCTGTTTTGAATCGCGCGCGAGAACAATTTGTTGGAACTGTTCAAAAAGAGGTCGGCCAATGTCTAGTCAGACCAGACAGCCCAAAAATTTACACATCTTTTCTATTACCAAAAGAAGACGCAGATAAATTAAACCAGAACGATAAAGTTTTAGTGAAATTTGTTGAATGGGACAAAACCAAACCAAATCCAACGGTTAGTCTCTTAAAAGTCTTTGGACAAAAAGGCCTGCACGAGGTTGAAATTCAATCTATTATTTTTGAGAAAGGGTTTGATTCAAAATTCCCTACTGCAATTGAAAATGAAGCAGAAGAATTAAAAAAAGTATGGTCAAAAATTCCAGAATCAGAAATTATCAAAAGGCGCGATGTCAGAAATGAAGATGTAATGACTATTGATCCTATCGATGCAAAAGACTTTGATGATGCAATTCATATTAAAAAATTACCAAACGGAAATTTTGAAGTTGGAGTCCATATTGCTGATGTCTCACATTATGTGCGACTTGGTACAGCTCTTGATGATGAAGCTTTTCAAAGAGGTTCGTCAGTTTATTTGGTGGACAGAACAATTCCGATGCTACCAGAAATCCTTTCTAATGATTTGTGCAGTCTAAATCCTGATGAAGAAAAACTATCTTTTAGTTCGATTTTTGAAATGACATCAGATGCAGTTGTTGTGAATCGTTGGTTTGGTAAAACTATAATGAAATCAAAAAAACGATTTACTTATGAAGAGGCGCAAGCGGTTTTAGATGCTGGAAGCGGAATTTTCTACAATGAGTTAAACGAATTAAACAAGCTGGCTAAAATTTTGAACAAAAGAAATAAATCTGAAGGAGCAATTGAATTTGAGAGAGATGAAATAAAATTTATTTTAGACAAAGATGGTCGCCCAATAAAAATTGTTAAAAAGGAACCTCTTGAAACGCATAAATTAGTTGAGAATATGATGTTGTTATCAAACCGTGAAGTGGCAAAATTTATTCACGATAAAGGGCGAAGTATGGGTGGCGAACAAAACAAATTAATGTACCGAGTTCACGGCGTTCCAAGCAAAGACAAAATATCTGATTTGATGATTTTTTTAAAGGCTCTTGGTTATCATTTAAAACTTAATACTGACGGCGAAATTTCTGCCAAAGATTTAAACGGCCTTTTTGCTGAAATTGAAGGAAAAGATGAGGAACAATTAATAAAATCAGCTGCGGTCAAAACAATGAGCAAGGCTATTTACTCAAACGATAACAGTGGTCATTTCGGACTAGCTTTTGAGTACTACACCCACTTTACTTCTCCAATCAGAAGATATCCTGATTTGCTTGTTCACAGAATTGTCGAAAAATTCTTGCATGATCAAAAATTAGAGAAAAATGAAATTATTCGTTTGGAAAAAGGTGCGGCGCTCGCAACAGAGAGAGAAATTTCTGCAGCAGAAGCTGAACGTGAATCAATAAAATACAAACAGGCAGAATATATGGCTGACCATGTTGGTGAGATTTTTGACGGAGTTATTTCTGGTGTTGCTCCTTGGGGAATTTTTGTTCAACTAAAAGAGACTTTGTCAGAAGGAATGGTTCACATTTCCAAACTTGGTGAAGACAATTTTAAACTTGATGAAAAAAATTACAGAATTACCGGTGAAAAAACAGGAAAAATATTTAAGTTGATGGATCAAGTAAAAGTTAAAATTGAATCAATTGATCTTGATAGAAATAATATTAATATGAGTTTAGTGAAGGAATAGAACATAACAAAATAAACTACTTTTAATGAAAAAACCAGCGATTTATAGTCGCTGGTTTTTGGGTGATAGTAAAATATCACCAGATATTCATGGGCGGAGGAGTGGGTGCGTTATTCCCCGTTTTCACCTCTCCGAGCTTGTCATCCGATTTTTCAACCAGAATCGCCGGTGACTCAATAATGGCATACATACCATTTTTTAATCTGATGAATTCAATGCCCGGATCACAGATCTCCTTATCCACTTGATAAAGAAAACGACGATCGTCAAACTTGTCGTTTTTACTCCATTTCCTCGGTGCACAGATGGCAGTGCCTGTGTCGCTATCAGCAGCGACAACACGGTACAGCACGCCCATTTTCGGCTGATGAAATTTGCGACCCTGTTTGATTTCCAGGGCGACAAACTGCTCAATGGCAATAGAAAAAAAAAGTAAAATTATTACAACGATAACAAGAAATTGACAACGTTTTTTCATTTTTTTCGCTTTCTGCTGACTTGTCAGCTGTTGTTTTTTAAAGCCCAATCAAAGTTCAAATACATTTTTTCTGTGAAAGATTATACACGTATATTTATGTAGTGTCAATGTTTAAAAAATTGATCTTATTTCGCCCACTGAGTTCCCTCATCAAAAGCAACTGATAATAGTTGTGATGAACCACCATTCATGGTTATTCCGTATAAAATTCCAGCGCGTCCCATAGTTTCTCTGTTGTGTGTAATTAAAATTAATTGAGAATTTTTTGAAAGATTTTCAATCATATCCCCATATTTTCGGCTGTTTGCCTCATCAAGTGCCGCATCTGTTTCGTCTAGAATAATAAATGGGGGAGGATTTACCTGTGAAATTGCAAACAAAAGTGCGATCGAAGTTAATGCCCTTTCGCCACCAGAAAGCATCATTAAACTATTTATTTTCTTTCTTGGAAGACTTACTTTGATATCGATTCCTTCTTCCTCTTCTTCTGGAGCATCAAAATCATCTGGTACTTCATTTTCATCAAAGGATAAATCAGTGTCACGTTTTCTACGAGCTTCGGTTTTTATAACTCTTATAGAAGCAGTTCCACCTCCAAACATCAATTCAAAATAAGATTGGAATTCAGTATTAATTTTGATAACTCCTTCATGAAATTTTGTCTGAATTTTTTGTCCCAATTCATCAATTAAAGTTTTCAAAGAAGCCGATGATTTTTCCAAATCTTCAATTTCTTTTATAAGAAAAGTATCCCGCTCTGAAGCGTCAGAGTATTCACGCATAACTTCATCAGCCACAACACCAATACCAGATTCTTCGACTCGGATTTTCATTCTCTCTAATTTCTTTCGTCGTTCTAATTGAGTATCGCGATCTTGTAAAATTATTACTTGGGCAATTTCCAAATTTTCGTAATCCAAAACTTCCCGGCCAGCAAGCACTGCCGCCTCTGTTAATTCTTGTTTGAACGCATTTTCATCACGATTCAAAATATCAAGCGCAACTGCATGTTTAGAAACTTCCTGTTGCAGTTGATTTTTTTCAGACATTAAAACAATAATTCTTTTTTCTGCCTCAAGAGAACTGGACTTGTCCTCATCAAGTTTTTGTCTAAATAATTTAATCTCTTCCCGAGCTGTATTTTCTTTCTCTTTTATTTTTTCCAGTGTTGTTTTTATTTCTTCACTTCTATTTTGATTTTTTTGTATTTCAGATTTTATTTCAGACAACGAATCATTTCCTTCTGTTTTATTATTTAAAAATTCTTTGACCAAATCAGAAATTTTCTTGATCAAGGCCCTAAGTGTTGAAATATCTGAAACTGATTCAGATTCGCTATCAAATTCACTGATTTTATTTTTTATTTCGACTAATTCAGATCTAGTAACAGAAATAGTTTCTTCTTGATTTTTTTGTCTTTCAACTAATTTTACTAGAGAAGAAATTTGCCCCTCGACGCGGCCCTCTTCTTTTAACAAATCTTCTTTTTCTGTTGTTATAAAAGAAATTTGATTTTCTAGATCTTTTATTTTTGTGGTTAATTCGTTATTAGTTTGATTATGAGTTAACTCTTCGGCGATTCTTATTTCATTCTCGATTTCAGATAAACGTTTTCTTGGTTCATCAATATTTTTTGAAAGTTCAGCTTTTTGTGATTTTAAATATGTAGATTCAATTTTTAAATATTCACGATAAATTA
>CAYWTD010000013.1:0-16440 GCA_964461185.1 uncultured Candidatus Saccharibacteria bacterium
TATTCAACAATACTATATAGATGAACTAAAATATCCTTGGCAAGAAAGTGGTTATGAATCTGCAAGAATTCCAGATGAAGCAGCTGCTTGGGCTATTTGTGATACAGGAGGAGAAGGCTCTACAGAAGATGACGACTGTGTTGATCTCGAAGGTGCCCTTGTTCCAACCTATCTTTCTGCTCTTCCACAAAATCCTGCTGGTGGAAACTATGTTATGGCTATAGAAGGTACTTCTAAACTTTCTCTTGGGGCCCCAAATAGTGATGAACAAGGACTTAATCCTGTTGTGATTGGAACTAATGAATATGTAGTTAATGCTGCTGGAACAGATGAGGGTGGAGGAGGAGGAACAACAGCAGCCTGCGAGGCTACTGGTGGTGAAGAAACAGAAGTTGGTGGATACAGAATCCATGTTTTTGATACTGTTGGAACTGATACTCTTACTGTCACATCAGATGAATGTACTGTTGAGGTTTTGGTTGTTGCTGGTGGTGGAGGAGGAGGGAGCGATCTTGCTGGTGGCGGCGGCGCTGGTGGCGTTCAAATAGATAACATAACTCTGGCAGATGGTACACATAATGTGATAGTAGGCTCAGGTGGTTCGGGTGGTGCTACTCAACGCTCACTTGGTTTAGATGGAGATGATTCATCTTTTGATGACATAACAAGTATCGGTGGAGGTGGAGGTAGTTACTATACAGGTCCAATAGCAAGTAGCGGCGGATCCGGTGGTGGTGGAGGTTACAGAGCTAGTCCTGGAGCAGGCACATCAGGACAAGGTAATGATGGTGGTGGGTCAAGTTCAAACAATTCGACGGGTGGCGGTGGAGGTTATTCTTCTGCCGGCTATAATGCAACACAGGATAACTACGGAGGAAACGGAGGCGAAGGTATAACAAATGATTGGCTGGGTTATTCTATTGAATATGCCGGAGGCGGAGGTGGTTCACAAAACAGCCATACAGAGTTGGGTGGAGGTCTTGGAAAATATGGTGGAGGAAACGGAGCCGTACACGATACACCTGCGACTAGTGCAAGGCCGAACAGTGGTGCTGGAGGTGGCGGCGGCGGATTTGATAGTAATTGGATGGGCGGCAACGGCGGTTCTGGTATCGTGATTGTTAGATACGAAATATAAAACTATAAGACACCAAAATTCAAGTCTTACTTAATTTATACCTTTTCATTATTATTTTTTTACAATATTGCAAATCTAAACTTATTTTGATATAGTCAATCGACAATGAAAAAAGATATACATCCAGAAGGACACAGAGACATTATCTTCGTCGATGATTCAAGCGGAGAGAAATTTCTTATATCTTCTACTTTAAAGACCGAAAAAAATGAAAAATGGACTGACGGCAAAGAATATCCATCTGTTCATGTTGAAATATCTAGTGCTTCACACCCTTTTTATACAGGTCGCGAAAATATTGTTGATACCGCAGGTCGAGTTGAAAAATTTAAGGCCCGAGCATCAAAATCAGCTAAATCAAAAAAAGCTTAACCCCTCTCTTTAATCAAAAATCAGAAACAAAGTTCTGATTTTTTGTTATACATAAACATATGGACATCTCTGAATACAAAAAAAATCCAAAAACTAAATTTATCGCAGAAGAATACGAGCGACTTTTAAATAAAAAAAATGAATCTATGATTTTGGCAGAAAGTGATCCTGAAATGAAAGAAATGGCTTTGGAGGAAATAAAGGAATTAGATTTACAAATCGCCGAAATTCAGAAACAAATTGACGATATTTTAGAATCTGAAAAAGAAGAAATAGAATTTCCGAACGAGATTTTACTTGAAATTAGGGCGGGCGCCGGAGGAGACGAGGCCTCTTTTTTTGCAGCTGAATTGGCAAATATGTACATTCGTTTTGCTGAAAGAAATAATTGGCAAGTTGAAAGAGTTTCCGAATCCGAAAATGATATTGGTGGCTACAAAGAAGTGATTTTTGAAATTCACGGAAAAGGCGTTTATAAAATGATGATGCAAGAAACGGGCGTTCATCGTGTTCAAAGAGTTCCTGCCACAGAGAAACTGGGTAGAGTACATACATCCACAGCATCTGTTGCAATTCTCCCAATTCGTAAAAATAGTAAATTTGTTTTGAGTCTTTCTGATTTAGAATTTGAAACCTCTCGCGCTGGTGGAAAAGGTGGTCAAAATGTTAACAAAGTTGAAACAGCTGTTCGTGTGATTCACAAACCATCTGGTTTAGCCGTTCGCTCTACATCACAACGCAGTCAATTAAAAAACAAGGAAATTGCGATTGCTATTTTAACTGCAAAATTAGAGGAAATAAAACGAGAAGAAGAAGACAAAAAGTTTGGTGCAGAGAGAAAAAATCAAATCGGTACAAATGATCGATCAGAGAAAATCAGAACTTACAATTTCCCCCAAAATCGCGTCACTGACCACAGAATTAATCAGTCTTTTCATAATTTGGAAGGTATTTTGGACGGAGAATTGGATGAAATAGTTGAAATGTTTAATAAAGATTCCGAGGAAACAGAATAACTTGCCATTCAGGGCCTTATTTGTTAGACTCATCCCTACATGATTTTCGCAAAAAACGATAAAAAAGATCAAATAAAAGAGATGTTCGAAGTCGGTGCGCATTTTGGTTATGCAAAATCCAGACGACACCCTTCAACAATGTCTTATATTTTGGGTAGAAAAAATAATGTTGAAATTTTTGATCTAGAAAAAGTCGAGAAAAAACTAAATGAAGCAAAAGATTTTGTTGCAAAAATTGCCGGGGAAGGAAAGCAAATTTTATTCGTTGGTGGAAAAACAGAGGCTCAAAGAATCATCAGAGAAATTGCTGAAAAAATTGAAATGCCTTATGTTGCGGGACGTTGGATTGGCGGAACTTTGACTAATTTTGAACAAATTAGAAAAAGAATCGCTCGTTTTGTTGAATTATCTGATCAAAGAGACAAAGGTCTTCTTGGAAAATATACAAAGAAAGAAAGGTTGTTAATTGATCGTGAAATCGTAAAATTAGAAGAAGCTTTTGGTGGTATCGTATCAATGGAAAGAAAACCAGCAGCATTATTTATTATTGATGCGGACAAAGAAAAGAACGCTAGAGACGAAGCTATAAAAATGCGTGTTCCAATTATCAGTTTATGTAGCACTGATTGCAATATTTCTCCAATAAAATATCCAATTCCTGGAAACGATTCTTCTATAAAAAGTATTGCTTATTTTACAAACGAAATCGCTACTACTTATAACGAAAACAAAGGTAAAAAGCCGGTCAAGTCTGATTCAAAGTAACTTTTTCTCTAAAAAGTGATAGAATTATCAGGCTGTTTATTATTTATAAATAACAATTTTTATTATGGCAATTACAACTGAACAGATTAAATCATTAAGAGACGAAACAAAAGTTTCTGTCATGCAATGTAAAAAAGCATTAGAAGAAGCGGGTGGCGATGTTGAAAAAGCAAAAATTCTTTTGAGAAAACAAAGCGCTATCACTGCATCAAAAAAAGCAGAAAGAACTTTAAATGCTGGAACAGTCGCATCTTATATTCATTCTGGTGGTAATGTCGGGGCAATGGTTGAATTGTTTTCTGAAACAGATTTCGTCGCAAAGAATGAGGAATTCAAAAATCTTGCCAGAGAAATTGCTATGCAAGTTGCCGCAACAGCTCCTGAATTTGTTAAGCCAGAAGACATTGATGAAAATTCAACGACAAAGGCGAGAGAACTTTTTGAAAAGGAAGCAGAAGGAAAACCCGCCGATATCAAGGATAAAATCGTTGCCGGAAAATTGGACGCTTACTTTGCTGAAAAGACCTTGATAAATCAACCTTATATCAAAAACCCAGAGACGACAATCAAAGGTTTGATTGATGAAGCAACACAAAAATTTGGTGAAAAAATAGAAATTGGTCGCATTTCAAGATTCTCTGTAGTAGGATAATACTATGTTAACCCTAATTTGGTTTTTCGGAATTTCATTGGTTGTATTAACAACGATAATTTTAGTGCGCAACTATGAAATAAGAAAAAATAAATTAATTTTTTCAAATGATTTGAGAGATAAAGTTGATGGAATATCTTTGAGAATAATTTCAAAGATTATTAATTTCTTTAGTAATCAATCAATTAAAATTAAGAGACTATTTCTGAAGACAAAAAATGTAATTCACGAGAAACTGCATCTTGCGTGGAGAAAACTTTCTGATAAGGTAGATGGGTACTTTCTTAGAATTCGTGGTCGCAAGGATATTGGAAAAAAAGGTTCAATTTCGATATACTGGCAACAGGTAAAGAAAGAACAAGAAGAGGAGGGATAATTGCCACCTTAGCTCAGTTGGTAGAGCAACGGTTTTGTAAACCGTAGGTCGTCAGTTCAAGCCTGACAGGTGGCTCAAAATATGGAATACAAAGATACACCTTATTTCCATGTGGCACATGCCAGAGATTTGACCGGAAAAGATCGAATAATTTATAGACTTTTTGAAATTTTTCCAGGATTGTTGTCTTGGGGAACACTTATAGGAATTGTTGTCGCATCAATTTATAAACCGGTTTGGGCTGCAATTTTTATCATAGCTTTTGATTTATATTGGCTACTTAAAACAATTGATCTTGGTTATCATCATTATCACAATTGGAGAAGGATGAAACATAATATGGCCGAAGATTGGCATACTAGACTTTCTAATTTTAGATATGAACATTTGCAACACTTAATCCTTTTGCCATTTTATAACGAGGATGAGGTTGTGGTTGAAACTACTTTGAAGGCGATTGTTGATTCGAAATATCGAAAAGAAAATCTTCACGTAATTTTAGCAACAGAAGAGAGGGCCGGGGAATATGCTGCAGAGATTGCAAAAAGAATGAAGGCAAAATATCAAAATCAAATCGGTGAAATTTTAATAACAGTTCACCCTGGCGATTTGCCTGGCGAAATTTCTGGTAAAGGACCAAACATCAGTTATGCAGCAGAAGAAGCTAGATTAAAAATTATTAATGTAAATAATTGGAAATATGAGGATGTTATTGTTTCTGCATTTGATGTCGATACTGTTGTTGGAGAACAATATTTTTCTTGCTTAACTTATCATTTTTTGACAACTCCCGATCCGATGAAGACTTCATTTCAACCAGTTCCTTTATATAACAACAATATTTGGCAAGCACCGTTTCTATCGAGAATTGCGGCAATGTCTAGTACTTTTTGGCAGATGATCCAGCAAGAGAGGCCAGAAAAGTTAGTAACTTTTTCTTCACATGCTGTACCATTCAAAGCTTTGTACGAAGTAAACTATTGGCAAAGAAATATGATTTCAGATGATTCCAGAATATTTTGGAACTTATTTTTGGCACACGACGGAGATTATTCTGTTGTTCCAATCGCATATCCGGTTTCGATGGATGCAAATTTGGCGCCAACAACCTGGCAAACATTAAAAAATATTTATAAACAACATCGTCGTTGGATGTGGGGAGTGGAAAATATTCCATACATTTTGTTTGGTTTTATAAAGAATAAAAAAATTCCTCTAATAAAAAAATTACAGCATTTACAAATTCAAGTTACGGGTTTTTGGTCACTTGCTACAAACCCTCTATTAATTTTGTTTCTTGGGTGGTTGCCAATAATTTTGGGTGGTGATGAATTTCGCACAACTGTTTTATCCTATAATTTACCTCTCGTGACTAGAAATTTAATGTTGATCGCAATGCTTGGTTTGGTTTTGTCCGCTTTTGTTGCCGTCAGCCTGATGCCACCAATGCCGGGCGAATACACTGGCCGAAAAAGACGTTGGACAGCAATGGTTTTGCAGTGGCTATTGGTTCCTTTTTCAATAATAATCTTTGGTTCTATTCCAGGACTTGATTCACAAACCAGATTGATGTTTGGCGCTTATTTTGGTAAATTTTGGGTAACTCCAAAGCATCGAAAACAATAATTATGGTCCCTCTTTCAAAAAAAACCCGCCGAAATATTTTTCTAGTTTTGTTATTGGTTTTTATTTTGCTGGCTCCGGTTATATTGGCAAAATCTTTTGGCTATAAATTGGAACAATTGGATGATATTTTTACACTGGTAAAAACCGGAGGTATTTATTTACATTCTGATGTTACGAACGCGCAAATTTATTTGGATGATGAATATGTCGAGAAAAATGGTCTATTATTAAGAAACACTTTAATACAAAGTTTAAGACCAGAAAAAACATATCATGTAGCAGTAAGAAAAGACGGAATGAATGGTTGGAATAAAGAACTGGTTGTTTATCCTGGTGTCGTTACTGAGGCAAGCGTTTTGATGTTGCCAATTGAAATTAAAAAAACACCCGCCTATCCCTTTATTGACGAAAATGGTGTTGGAACAACAATTCCACAAACAATTATTACAGACAAAGAGATTCTCCCAACAAATACAGAATATTTAAATTTACAAGAATTATTTGATGAATCAATAATTTCTTCTGAAAATATTGTAAATCAAAAAAAACAAATTCCGGCTAAAAAAGTTTTGGGCGACACTATTACCGATGTCACAAAAACACCAACTACTACTGAGGCCATAAAAATACCAGAATATTTTGTGAGACTTGGAATTTCAGATCCAGACGCATTAGTTAATTTAATTGTGAAAGGGGATCAGGTGTTGTGGCTAGCGGACGGAAATGTTTTTATAAATTGGATTTCTGAAAATAACTCACCACCATTTTTTTATTGTCTTGATCTGACAAATTGTCGTACCACAATTATTATTGATTGGGAGAAAGACATCGAATCTTTTGATTTTCTTCCTGGACGAGATGATGTTTTGGTGGTTTTGAATCAAGATGGAATTTTCGCTGTTGAAATGGATGATAGGTCCGATAGAAATATTCAACCTCTATATATTGGTAATGATTTAAAATTTAAAATTGATCGACGCGATCAAATAATTGTTTTGGATTCTGATATTTTTTATAAACTTGAATTTTAGTTCAATATTTTTAATAAATAAACAACCTGGCTTAAAAATGACTTTTGATATAAAATTGCCTTTATGAAAGAAGAAAAAGGGCATATTCACGTTATAAATCGTATTACCGACGATATCGTCAAAGTTTTCAAGGAAATGAATTTTGAAGTGGTTTTGAGTAATGAAATTGAAGATGAATATCACAATTTTGATGCTTTGAATGTTCCAAAGGATCATCCTGCTCGAGACATGCAGGATACATTTTGGCTTGCGACAAATCCAGCTAGTTTGTTACGCACCCAAACTTCTAATACACAAATTAGATACATGGAAAAAAATAAACCACCTCTAAAAATTGTTGCGCCAGGAAAAGTTTATCGATACGAAGCAACTGATAGAACTCATGAGGTTCAATTTCACCAAATCGAGGGTTTGGTTGTCGGAGAGGGAATTAATATGCGCCATTTAAAATTTGCTCTAAATAGTTTTATAAAAAAACTTTACGGGAAAAATACTGAAATAAGATTTCGTCCAGGATATTTTCCATTCGTTGAACCTGGAATTGAAATTGATATGAAACGCAAAGATGGCAACTGGGTTGAAGTTTTAGGGGCAGGAATGGTTCATCCAAATGTTTTGAACAATGTTGGAATTGATCCAAAAAAATATACTGGTTTTGCTTTTGGTGCGGGACTTGATCGATTGGCGATGATTAAATACGGAATTGACGATATTCGGGGATTTTATAATGGAGATTTGCGTTTAATTAATCAATTTTAAATATATGATTGTTTCTTATAATTGGCTAAAAGAATATTTCAAAAAATTACCAAAACCAGAAAAGTTAGGGGAAATTTTGAACAGAAAATCTTATGAAGTTGAGGATATAGAAAAAATCGACGATGATTATATTTTTAATGTTGATGTTTTACCCAACCGTTCCCACGATTCACTTTGTCATTATGGAGTTGCAAAAGAAATTTCAACGATTACTGGCTTAAAATTTATTGATAAGCTTTCTAAAATTGAAAAAATCGAAACGGGCAAAAAATCTAAAATTAAAGTTAATGTTTCCGGTGATTTTTGTAAGAGATATATTGCAAGACAAATTGAGGGAGTTGAAATCAAAGAATCTCCGAAAGAAATAAAAGATAAATTAAAAGCCATTGGCCAAAAATCTATAAATAATATTGTTGATATTACAAATATTGTGATGTTTGAAATGGGACAACCAATGCATGCTTTTGATGCAGAAAAAATTTCTGGAGAAACTATTTTCGTCAGAAATGCAAAAGATGGTGAACAAATTACAACTTTGGATAAACAAGAAATAAAACTCGGTACAAACGATTTCGTTATTGCTGACAAAGATAGTGCTTTGGCAATTGCCGGAATCAAGGGCGGTAAAAAAGCTGAGGTCGATAATAGTACAAAAAATATTATTTTGGAGGCCGCTAACTTTAATTCAACTGCGACAAGAAAAACTAGCAAGAAGATTAATGTCGGTACGGAATCTTCAAAGAGATTTGAAAACGAAATTACGCCCGCAATTGCAAATGAGGCAATTGATTTGGCGATAGAATTAATCTTGAAATACGCGTCGTCTGACAAAACAATCGTTTATGATTCGGTTGATTATTATCCTGACCCAGTAAAAAAATATCGCGCTGGAGTCTCTGTTTCGGAAATTTATAATTTGCTGGGGATAAAAATTAGCGAATGGCGAATAAAGAAAATTTTAAAACTCTTGGATTTTGAATATGAAATTGTAAATACTCGCGATGCTATTATTAATGAAGCAAAAAAATATTTAGGAAAACCATATAAATATGGGGCGGGCCTAAGAAAAGATTCACCGGAACAATTCGACTGTTCATCTTTTACTTCTTTTGTTTTTGCTAATTCTGCAGGAATTGCTTTACCAAGAGTTTCCATCGATCAATTTGTCTATGGTAATGAAATCAGTAAAGAAGAATTACAACCAGGCGATTTGGTCTTTTGTAATACTGGCGATTTGAAAAATAGTATTTATACAGAGACAGTAGAACTTTTACCTGGAACAAAAATTCCCGATGGAATTGATCATGTTGGAATTTATCTTGGAAATGATGAAATAATTCATACAAGTAGCCACAATAAAAATGGTGTTGAAATTCATAAACTTTCTGAAAACAAAGATTTTTCAAAAAAGACAAAATATGCTCGTATAATAAATGACAAAAGACGTTTTGTTATTTCTGTTCCAGAAAGACGACTGGATATCGGCAGTGGAAAGGGAATTGATTTGAGGAGCAGTGCAGAATTGGTCGAAGAAATCGGTCGCGTTTATGGTTATGAGAAAGTTAAAGATCAAGAAATACCAGAAAATTCTTTCAAATCAGAAATTCAAAAAACTTATTCTTATAATAATTTAATTAGAAAAACATTGGTAGATCTTGGATTTTCTGAAGTTATTACTTATACCTTTGTTAAAGAAGGTGATATTTCCCCGGAAAAACCAATTGCTGATGACAAAGCGTATCTGCGCACAAATTTGGGCGTCGGTATGGTAGATGCCCTTGATAAAAATTTGAAGAACGCCGATTTGCTTGGGCTTGATCAAATTAAGTTATTTGAAATTGGGAAAGTTTTCCCAAAAGAAGGCGAGAAACTTTGTCTGTCTATTGGGGTTGTTAATAAACTTGGTTTTAAAAAACCAAAAGCGGTGGATACTTTACGTTGTGCCGCAGAAACTATCTCTAATGCGATTGGACAAAAAATAAATCTGAATATTTCTGATAATGATAATTTTGTTGAAATAAATTTAGAGGAATTATATGAAAATTTACCAGTGCCAAATGAATTATTTAATCTGCCAGAAATAGAAAATATTTCTTATAAATCAATTTCTGCCTTTCCATTTATGTTAAGAGATATTGCTGTTTGGCTCCCAAATGATACAGAACCAGAAAAATTGCTTGATATAATAATTAAACATTCTGGCAATTTGTTGGTAAAAACACGTTTGTTTGATATTTATAAAAAAGATGACAAAACTTCTTATGCATATCGTCTAGTATTTCAATCGGATGAAAAAACTTTGACCGATGTAGAGATCAATAAGATTATGGAAGAAATAAATATTGATATTGCAAAAAATAGTTGGGAAGTAAGATAAGTGTAATTTTAAAACTTTAGAATTTTTTTAAAAAGATTTTAACCAAATCGTTTATAACAATAATGGAACAAAAGAAAGGAAATAAAATGAAAGTTGTTCTGGATGTACCATATTTTTCACAGCATACAGATGAGGTCACAAAAAAATGGCAAAATTCTTCATGCGGAATTGCAGTGGTAAAAATGATTTTGGATTTTCTTTTAAAAGATTCTCCAAAATTTTCATTTTTAATTGATGAGGGAGTTGCTATTGATGGTTTTGTAAAAAATGGGTGGCAGCACGAATCGTTGGTTAGGCTTTTGCGAAATCACGGAATTATGGCTTATGCTCAGGAATTTCGTTCCGTTAGTATTCAAATTGATGATGTCCACGGAGTAACAAAACTTTATGGAAAGGATAAAGAAAAGTTGCAAAAACTTGGTATTCAAAAAATATTTTCGAAAATATTTTTAGGATTACCAGTTATCGTTTCTGTCCTTCCAAATTTTAAATACAACAAGGACTCACACTTGATACTGATTGTTGGTTATGATGAAACAAAAAAAGTTCTTTATTATCATGATCCTGATGCAAAGGATGGTAAAGAGATAAAATCAGAAATAATCACAGTCAGTCAATTTCTGAAATATTGGAAAAGTATGGCGATTTTCTTGGACTAAAAACCACCCATTTTTATAATTTGGGTGGTTTTAATACCTTGTTAATCCTGGTGATTTTGATAAAATAGAGTAACAATGACATCGAAAAAAGACGAGAAGGCAGTACCTCAAAAAGCCCCACAAACAGGGGCTAAAAATGACGTTAAAAGCAGTGGAAAGGGCCATTTGTATAACGCAGAAGAGATTACCGTTTTGGAGGACCTAGAACCTGTCAGAAAGCGTCCTGGTATGTATATTGGTACTACGGGGCCAGATGGTCTACATCACCTTGTAACAGAGATTTTTGACAACTCCCGCGACGAGGCTATGGGTGGTTTTGCGAGTCATGTCGAGGTTGCCTTGCTTCCTGGTGGATATGTTAGGGTGGCAGACAACGGTCGTGGTATTCCAATTGATAAACATCGTCAGACAAAAGTTTCTGCTTTGGAAACAGTTATGACTACTTTACACGCTGGTGGTAAATTCGGAGGCGCTGACAGTGGATATAAAGTTTCTGGAGGTCTTCATGGTGTTGGTGCGTCTGTTGTTAACGCTTTGTCAGAACATCTTTTTGTTGAAGTTCATCGTGATGGTGCAAAATATTTTCAGGAATATAATATTGGAAAGAAAAAAGCGGCAGTAAAACAAATTGCAAAAAGTAAATATACAGGAACTGTTGTAACTTTCAAACCTGACGCATCTATTTTTGAAACAGTAGAATTTGATTCTAAAAAAGTTATTGAACATTTGCGTTTACAGGCATATTTGGTTAAGGGTCTTAGAATCACTGTAATTGATGCGCGCGAATATCCTGGAAAAATTGATTTGGATGATGTTTTGTATATTGCAGAAACTGACGCGGATGTATTTTCAAAATCTTTTTATTTTGAGGGGGGCCTTGCTTCACTTGTTAGTTTCAAAAACAAATTTCAAAAACCAGTTCATCGAAATATTTTTTATGTTGATAAAATGGCCGATGATTTACGTGTCGGAGTAGAGGTTGCTTTGCAATATGTTGATGATATATCTCCACGCCTAACAGCTTTTGCAAATAATATTTATAACAGTGAAGGAGGTACTCATCTTACTGGTTTCAAAACAGCGTTGACTAGGTGCCTGAATTCCTATGGCAAAAAAAATAATTTAATAAAGGAAGCCGATGGTGGATTTCTTGGTGATGATGCATTAGAGGGTATTACCGCAGTTATTTCAGTAAAAATGCCGGAAATTCAATTTGAAGGTCAAACAAAATCAAAACTTGGATCAACTGAGGCTCGTGGCGCAGTTGAATCAATTTTTGGTGATGCGTTTAATATGTTTTTAGAAGAAAATCCTGATGATGCAAAATCTATAATCAGTAAAGTTATATTGGCCCTAAGGGCTCGAAAAGCCGCAAAAGCCGCAAAAGATTCTGTTTTGCGAAAAGGGGCGCTAGAAGGAATGACTTTGCCGGGAAAATTGGCTGATTGTCAGACAAAATTGGCCGAAGAATCAGAAATATTTATTGTGGAGGGAGATTCTGCTGGTGGTACTGCAAAAACTGGTCGCGACCGCAGAACCCAGGCCGTCTTGCCATTAAGGGGTAAAATTTTGAACGTAGAACGCGCGCGTCTTGATCGAATGCTCGGTTCTGAACAAATTAAAAATTTGGTCGTTGCTATGGGAACGGCCATCGGAGATACTTTTGATATAACAAAGTTGCGATATCACAAAATAATTATTGCAACTGATGCCGACGTTGATGGTGCACACATTCGAACTTTGCTTTTAACTTTATTTTATAGATATTTCAAACCTGTTATCGACGGTGGATTTTTATATATTGCACAGCCTCCACTTTATAAATTGGCTCGAGGGAAAGAAGTTCACTTTGTTTTTAGTGATGAAGAAAAAAATAAATTAATTGGAAAAGGTGAAGAAATTATTGAAGAGGGTACTGATGAATCAGATGAAAAACCAACTGAAGAAGAGGTTGAAAAAATTGCTAAAAAAGCAGAAACAAAATGGAGAATTCAAAGGTATAAAGGTCTCGGAGAAATGAACGCTGATGAATTATCTGAAACTACAATGAATGTAAAGAATCGTATTTTGAAACAAGTTACGATTGATGACGCCATAGAGGCTGATTCAATTTTTGACATGCTCATGGGTACAGACGTTCCGGCCAGAAAATCTTATATCACCAATAATGCAAAATACGCTGATTTGGATATTTAGAAATTAAGGAATGCAAAAAACGCCTTTTATTTGATCCAGTCCTCGATCTACGACCTGCGGAGGATCTCAAAAAGGCGTTTTTTGTATTATCTGTAAACTCTTAATCTTTTTGAAGCAGTATTATTATTTTCTCTTTCCTCGTCAACATCATCATCAGAATCTACTTCTAGACGAATTGTATAGCGTCCTTCATCAGGATTTTCAAATTCTACAGTGATTAATACAGATTCTCCTGGGTCAAGCGAATCTTGATATCTTGATTCATACTCGTCATCACTACCATCATAAGGCAAATTTGTAACTTTAAATTTCCATCTGCCAGTATCTTCACCTCCGCGATTTACAACAACAAACTGAATTGCTGCGTCATCATCTTCATCAATTTCATCATCCTCTATAAATCGTGAGCCGCTCATTCTACCAACTTTAAAGTCTTCTATTTGTAAATCCGCATCATCATAACGATCATAATCATCATCTGTGTTTCTTCCATTATAGTCACCTTCTATGTCTATCGATGCACGATTATTGTTTTTGGAATTTTCAATTATATTATTATAAGGGTCAAGAATAATAGTTGTTTTTCCTTCGGGAGTTCCGCTGTCAAATTTAAGTGTGTATTTGATTGTGTCGCCTGGTCGCAAATTTGGTTGAAGAGGGGAATTTTCTGTTCCTTCGCCTGGTGTTGAGTAACTAAATATCCAATTTCCAGTATTTTTCCCGCCGATATTTCTAACGACAAATTGAACATCCAAATCATTTATAGGATCAGCATTTATAATGGCCAAATCGGCTGGAATGTTTGAATATAGTGGGGCAGTGACAGTTGTAACGGCAGGAGTACCTGTTTCTGTAGTGACCTCTCCGGCAGAAATTGTGGCGCCGGCAATCGTACCGATCGATGTTGGGTTTATAGAATCCTGAACAGTGATTATGGTTTCGCCGCGCGCAATAACATTGTTATTTGTATTTTCTATAAAAGAAATTTCTAATGGTAAATCAACAAAAGAATTTGTCTTTACATATGACACTACAAGATCAATATTTTTCGAATTTTGTGGTAGCGGATATTGTGTGTTACATAAAATAGTTTTTTGACCACCATCTTGTTCGACGGCGTAGATTTTTAATGCATCAGTACATTTATAGTTCAAATAAAACATTCCGGGCTTGTCAGTTTTATAATCCCAATTAATTTGAAATCTATCCTCATCAACAAGATTTGGATTATTTACATTAACTACAATCTCTGTGCTTTTGAACGGGGAAGTGATTACATTTCCGACGGAAGCAAAACCAGAGAACAACATAGGAATAAACTTTATTATGGCAAACGCCAAAATAAAGTTTACCGCAATTATGGCAATTATGAATAATATCCTCAAAACAATGTTTTTTGTTGTGTCCATAGTATTATCTACTATAATATCATATTTATACACTACTTGTCAAGTGAGGAGAAGGGCTGGATTGACTAATGCTAATTTTGCTGATTAAATGAATTTAAATAAAGTTCTTTGAAAGATATTGAGATTGGCTTTTTCTGGCTATAATATTGGCCCAAAAAAGCTGGTCTCAATCAAGAGACAAGACGCTAAAGTCAGAGCGAATCTGGCACAAAACAAAGAAAGGATGGTTCCGATGAAAAACTCATTGGCCCCGTCAATTGTTACCACGAGTGATTCGAAGGGAAGAAAGTTCATATCGATCGTTTCGATGGCCTATGAAAAGGCCGAACTTTCCCATGAAGAGGCACAGCGAGTGAATGAGGCAAGCGGCCTTTCGGGCCTGATCACCAAATTCATTGACGAACACCGTACTCTCAATACCTACAGCGACGAAGAAGTCGGTTCGAAATACGGCTACCTCTCGGGCTACAAGCCGAGTGGAGTCATCGAACAGACCAAAAGTCTGCTCACACTGTTTCCCGGTCTCCGCTATGCCAGTCGGGAATGTTTCGCCCAGATCGATCGTGGTGAGGTCAAACTTCCGAAAGGTGCCGAAGGGTGGTTCGCCATCCCGAACATCTGGAAGAAGGGTGGTTTGCCACAGATCGGAGCGACCTACAGCGAATGTGTGCAGAAGGTGCTCGACCTCATCAAGAAGACCCGTGACGGTGCGTTCCAAAACTATCGTGAAGGTCAAATCGACGAACGGCATCTGCGCCAGCTCGCCAAGACCAAGAAGGTGATGGCGGCTTCTCGTACGCCCCGTGCTTCCGCTTCAACGACGGCAAGGTGAAGTTCGGCGCGCACTATGTCGTCCATGCGGCTGGCTACTACGGTACCGCCTCCGGGGTCCTCTCGCAGAGCTGAGAAGCTTGTCTCTTGATCCATCGAATCTTTTGATCGCCGTCTGCGGCGCATTCGATTCTTGATTCAAGGATAAAGATCGACAAGACCAAGGGGGTTATGTATAGCGATATGCATGACCTCTTTTTTTATTCTAAAATTGTTGCCCAAAAACAGTTTGCCTTTCTTTCATAAATATAGTAATCTGTTCCTACTATGTCACAAGACAACTTGATTCAAATTAAAAACAAGCAAACAGGCGAAGTGTATTGGACTCGCAAAAATCGCAAAAAAGTAGAGCGAAAAATTGAGCTTAAAAAATATAGCAAAAAGCTAAAGAAAATGGTGGTTTTCAAGGAGGGTAAGAAATAAATTAAAAACCGGTGAAAAGCCGGTTTTTGTTATTAGCTTTTGTTATTAACTTCCGCTCGAAGTGTGTTATATTAGTCTTCTGAGGGCCTATAGTTTCAATGGTAAAACGTCGGTCTCCAAAACCGTTGTTCCAGGTTCAAATCCTGGTGGGCCCGCAAAGTTTAAGTGTTTTTCCAAAGTCATAAAAACTATCCAAGTAAATTTATTTATTTTTTACGAAGCTTTTTCATTTATAAATTTACAAATAGTGATGATATTTATGTAATGGCCACGGTGTACAATCGGCTACTTATGTACACCTCCCCCACACAATTATGTGACTATGTTATAAGTAGCATAACGGGGCGAAGCGGCTATAAAACACAAGACGATATTTCTTGTGTTTTATGTGCAATAGCGTGATCTATTTTACAAGTTTTAAATAGTGAGCAATTAATTTTTCAGAGATTTTTTGATTTTTATAATCAATCCAGACAATTCTTTTATCTTTTTTAAACCAAGTCATCTGACGTTTTGCATATTGAATAATTTTGTTTTTCAGTTCCGCGATCATTTCATCGCGTGAAATTTTATTTTGTAAAAATAAAGAAACATATCTGTATTCAAGTCCCAACATTTCTAATCTTTTCCAAGACAAACCATTTTTATGTAAATCAGAAACTTCTTTAACTAATCCGTTTTTTATTCGTGAGAGTAGGCGTTTTTCAATTCGTCCGTCCAATTTTTCTTTCGGCCAAGAAATTCCAATTTGCAAACATTCATATTTTGGTCTCGATTTAATTTTTGGAATTTGTCCAAGAGCGGTTGCAA
>CAYWTD010000014.1:0-15783 GCA_964461185.1 uncultured Candidatus Saccharibacteria bacterium
TAACCGTCTGTCGTAAAAAGCCTATAAGTTTTTTTGTATTCTGGTTCAAGACTTATTTCAATATCATTTTTTTTACCAAACAAATTAAATGAATTGTAATAAGGCATTGAATTTGATTTTAGTAAAATATAAGGAAATTTTGTGTCTCTTATTTCAATTTCTGAGACGGTAAAACGATAAGTGCTGGAATTTTTTCCGCTACCAACTGTATATTGATAATTAAAAATTTTGATTGGTATGTTTTCATAGTTGCCAGACATAACATTTGTTGCAGAAGAATTTCCTGAAATGGAAAACAATCGACCTTTTAGATTATGAGTTGGAATAAAATATTCATACATCAAATTATTTTCATCAGCGAACTTTTTCATAAAAGTCAGATGTTTGATCGCTGACCTTATTCCAAAAAATACAAAAGTTAGTCCAATAGAAACGAACGGGTTAATAAACGCAATCAAAATAACAAATATCCAAAAAAGTGAAAGCAATTTTTTCTTTGTTTTAGGAGAAAGTTTTTCAACCCTTTCGCCAAACTCTACATACTTTTTCGTAATATTTTCTTGATTATTTCCCATTATTTTAATCGAACAAGTATAGAACATACTCACCAATTTCTCGCTGGCTTAGATCGTAAAAATATTGTCCTTTTCTGTACAAATTTTTTGCTAGTTTTTTTCCAACAAAACGCCAGTGCCAAGGCTCAAATTGGTAGTATGCATTATTTTCTGGATAAGACATAACAAATCCATAGTTGTGAGCGTTTTCTTGTAACCATTTATATTCTGCAGTTTTAGAAAATCCAGAAAATGTTGCGCCAACAGTTGGATTGGTAAAATCGACCGTCGTTCCTAATTGATGTTCTGAATAACCCTGATCTGCAGAAAATTGTGATGCACCAGTTCCGTAGGTGACAGTGTAAGCACCTTTCAAAGTGGCCTGTTCACCGAATGATCTGAAAGCAGAAATGACTTTTAAATCTAATCCATCGTCAACAGAATCTTCTAACAAATCTTCTAAATATGGCCAAACAGCATAATGAATTTGATATTTTTTATTTGTATCATAAGTAAATTTGCTTGGGATCGTTTCTAAATCTTTTGGGACATAGTGTTCGTTCAAAAAATATACTTTGGAATATTTTTGTAGTAATTCAGGATCGGTAAGGGTGATTTTTTCGAGGTCTTCTACATTATCCCTTACTCTATCAAATTTTTGGGAAAGGGAATCGGCCTTTTCTTTTGCTGCCGCTAAAGCCTCGGCCATAGTTGTATTAGTTTCCTCAGTTGCCAAAAGAACAGTTTCTATATCAGAAATTTTTTGATTTATGGTTTGGTTAATAGTTTGATTTTGCTCATCAATTTTTTTCTCGAAATACAAAATTTTTTTATAGATTAATGTCTGCCAAACTCCCAGACCAATAATGGTTATTAATATAATAGACATTCCAACTATTTTTATTTTTGGCCACCAAAGATTATTTCTTAGATTTTTCATTTTATTTTTTAAGTAAATCCCTAATTTCTGTTAAAAGTTTTACATCAGCAGGAGGTTCGACAGGCTTGGCCTCTTCTTTTCTTTTTAATCTGTTTACTTGTTTTACAACAACGAAAATTGCCCAGGCAATAATTATAAAACTAATTACGCTGTTTATAAAAAGTCCGTAATTCAGGGTAATTGCCGGGGCGTTTTCCGTTGCGGATTTTAACACAAACAATTTATCCGAAAAATCTACCCCGCCCGTGACAAGCCCAAGTGGCGGCATCAAAATATCTTTGACTAGAGAATTGACGATTGTGCCAAAGGCTCCACCGATAATAATACCTACAGCCATATCTATAAAATTGCCTTTCACAGCAAAGTTCTTGAATTCATTGAATATTTTCATCATAATAGAGCTATTATAATTCAAATGGAGAAAAAGTCATACAAAGAAATATATGCTGAAATTATAAAAAATGGTGGCGTTGGAGTAATACCGACTGATACCTTGTACGGAATTGTTTGCTCGGCGTTTAGTAAAAGCTCTGTAGAGAAAATCTATTCATTAAAAAAAAGAGATAAAAGCAAGCCAGTTATTGTTTTAATTAGCGATATTTCTGATTTAAAAGAATTTCATATAAAAATTCCTAAAAATTTACCGCAAAAATTGAAAAAATTTTGGCCTGGACCAAACAGTGTCTTGTTGTTGTGTAATTCTAAAAAATTAAATTACATACATCGAGAAACAAATGAAATTGCTTTTAGAATTCCGAAAAATAAAGAATTATTGGAATTTTTGAAAAAATCTGGTCCAATTATTGCGCCAAGTGCAAATACTGAGGGTTCTAAACCCGCAGAAAATATAAAAGAAGCAAAAAAATATTTTGGTAATGATATTGATTTTTATATAGATGGAGGAACACTCAACGGTAGACCATCTAGACTAATAAAATTTGTCGGTGATGAAATAGAATATTTAAGATAAGCAAGTATTAATTAAATTGTACACCGAATTTTGGCGTTTTTATAAAATCCGCTCTAGTGTATACTATTGGTGTTATGAGAATTGATGAACAAACAAAGCTTGATTACAAAGATGTTTTGATTAAACCAAAACGCAGCACTTTAACTTCTAGAAAAGAAGTCGTTCTGGAAAGAACTTTTACTTTTTACCATTCTCCAAAAACTTGGACCGGCGTTCCGATTATGACAGCAAACATGGCGACTTGTGGAACTTTTGGAATGGCAAAAATTTTGGCGCCACTGAAACTTGTTACAACTTTTCATAAATACTATTCTGTCGCAGAATTTGAAGAGTTTTTTAAGTCTTTTAATAATCCAGATTACGTTTGTTATACGCTTGGTATCCGAGATGAAGATATAGAAAAAATTAAAGAAATGAAGGAAAAAGATTTGATGAAAAACTTTTCTTTTATTTGCATTGATGTTCCGAATGGGTATTTACAAAGATTTTTGGAAAGTATCCGGTTGATTCGTAAAATGTTTCCAGAGCATATTTTGATTGCAGGAAATGTTGTGACAAATGAAATGACGGAGGAAATTATTTTGGCTGGTGCCGATATTGTGAAAATTGGAATTGGTCCTGGCTCGGCTTGTACAACACGCAGAATGACCGGAGTTGGATATCCTCAATTGTCTGCTGTGATTGAATGTGGTGATGCGGCACATGGAATTGCTAATGATCAAGGAGTCGGACGAATTATTGCCGATGGGGGACAACAATATATTTCCGATGTTGCAAAGGCGTTTTGTGGTGGAGCAGATTTTAATATGTGTGGCTCGCTTTTTTCTGGGTTTGAGCAAAGTGACGGAAAGCTGATTGAAAAAGATGGAAAGAAATATAAAGAATATTTTGGTTCTTCTTCAAATAAAGCCATGACGGAATTGTATGGAAAAAAAGACTCCTATCGTGCAAGTGAAGGGCGATACGCTCTAATTCCTTTTAAAGGAGATATTAATAATTTCTTGCAAGATCTTTTTGGAGCCTTACGAAGTACGGGAACATATATAGGCGCAAGACAACTTCGGGAATTTTCAAAACGAACGACTTTTATAAAAGTTAATCAGCAGTTAACAAATTACCTTGAACAATATGACACAGGAGCGTAGAATGTTTTTTAAAGATAATATAAACATATGAGCTCAGAAAATTTTGTTTCAAATGATGAACATGTTGATCGAGAAATTGGCCTAACAACAGGGGAAATTATCCCCAGGAATCGTCTTGAAAATCAAATTAGATTGGCGACTGAATTGTATAAAAGATTAAAGGATGAAAATGCTGATCTTCATTCCAAAGAAACAAGGAACGAAATAATGTTTTTTTGGTCGGATGATGGAGAAGATTCGTACTCAAAAATATACAAAGATATTGAGAATGATCCCAATTTTATTTCTCACCAAAGACTTCAGGGTAATATTTTGAATATTACAATTGATGATGTTATTTTTTATAAAGAAAACAAAACTCTTCCCCTAGATTAGTTTAATAAAAATAAAATATCACAAAAAAGAAAAACCCACTGCGTAAAGCAAGTGGGTTATTCGCGCAACCATAAATGGTTGTTTGTTTAATTAAGAAGATCAACTGTTCGAACCAGTTTGGGGTTCATGGTGGCTTTATTGGGGCCACTTAAACCTTTCCAAACTGTTTCTTTTGCCGATCGATAGTCGACCCGAATATGGTCGTATAATGTCCCGTCCGCATAATACAGATACAGATCGTATCCGTTGTCGTCATAGACATATTGACCATAGGCATACCCCTGGCCAGAATAATCAGGCAAGGGTTCGTTTCCTTGTACAGCGGGATCGTAGTTGTCGCTGTAATAGGGCGTATCGGTTCGAGTTCCCGTGACGGTCCCACCACTACCAGTGGTCTGGTTATTATCCCGACTACTGGGACGTTGACCGTCATTTGCCGCGGGAACGTCAGTCGCCGGACCGATGGACTTGATGTTGTCCTTGTCCTTGCAGCCGACAATGAACCCGCTAAACGCAATCAAAACAAATAGCATCATGTTCTTTTTCACAATCAATTCTCCTTATTTAGTTGTTTGAGGTACTTTTTCTATCTACTATTATACCATTTAGATATGCATTTTGTCAAGTGCCACAATCACTGTTAATTTACCAGGTGCTTTTATTTTTATATCTTTTTACAACAAAATAAATCGCGACGACTACACACATTATAATAATTAAAATTAAAATAATTATCTGGTATCTTATATCAACGACTTTTAAGTGATTGATTGTTGAGATGGGTGCATTGTTGGTAGTAAGATTAATAGATTTAATTGATATTTTATTGTTCTCATCAATCTTTATTGTGTATCCGTTACCATTCAATTTTTCTGGATCATTTTGCGGATTTGAAATAATATTTAATGGATCAGTCGGTACGGCCACAACAAATTCTGGAACAAGTTTTGATAAATTTATGTATTTCCCGCAATTACTGTTTTCATTGCCTAAAATATATCTGGTATCACAAATCTCTGTTTCTTTTTTTGAAATATTTAAAGTTTTGTAACTTAAATTATCAATATAAAATTGTTGAACTGCTTTATTCAAAGCGTTCATGTCAGAAAGCCTCTGTGAATCATACGCCTTGGCAATTTTTTGCGCTGGATTTATAACCGCAACAATAATGCCGAAAAGAATGGAAATAATAGCAATAACAATAATTAACTCTATCAAGGTAAAACCATTTTTTTTGTTCATCTGTAAATTTAAACTCATTGAATATAATTGTCGACGATAATCAAACCACTGTCAAATTTACGCCGTGGGTTTTTAATTATTTATGGTATTATTGTAGAAAATAAATATGGCTTTTGATTACAAAATTATCGCATTTGATTTGGATGGAACGATTGCTGAAAGCAAACAGACAATTTCTATTCAAATGGCTGAAAAACTTTTTGAATTAGCACAGAAGGTCAAAATAGTAGTTATTTCTGGTGGTTCGATGGCTCAATTTCAAAAACAGATTTTACCGCCATGGTTGGCTGTGAAAAGCAAAAAAGACGCCAAGTCGGCAGAAATTGCCAACAAAAATTTAATTTTCTTGCCGGTTTGTGGAACACAACAATATTTTTACGATCAAATTTCAAAAAATTGGTTTTTAAATCATTCAGAGGATTTCGAATCAAGCATAAAGAATAAAGTTTTTTCAGCTATTGAATCAGTTATAAAAGACAAGAAATTTGATATACCGGACAATCCAACTGGTCCTTATATTGAAGATCGTGGAACACAGATTACTTTTTCAGCGCTAGGGCAAATGGCCGCCTTTATAGATAAACAAAATTGGGATCCTACAAATGAAAAGAAAAAAAATATTCGCGATGAATTAGCAAAAATGTTACCAGAATTAGAGGTCAGAGTTGGTGGAACGACATCAATCGATATTTTGCCGATTGGTTTTGATAAAGCTGTTGGCTTGAATAAATTACTTTCTTATTTGAACATAACAAAAGACGAAATTATTTTTGTTGGCGATGCACTTTTCCCGGGTGGAAATGACGAGCCAGTTTCAAAAATCGGCATAAAATGCGTGAAAGTCGACGGACCATCTGATACACTAAAAGTTCTTGATAGTTGGATCGCAGAAATAAAACGGCGCAAAATTATTAATATATAAATCAAATAGTAAAATGTTTAATAAAATTGAATCACAAGAAATTAAATTTCAAAAATCACCAATAGCTTTTTTCTCTATGGAATATGGTTTTGATGATGAAAAAAATCAATATGCCGGGGGACTTGGGATTTTGGCCGCTGATTATGTTTTGGAGGCGGGGGAAAGAAATTACCCATTTGTCGCAATTGGCCTGAAATATTCCGGCGCAGAATTAACTGAGAATTTTAAAGAGATTCAATTTGATAACGGGGAATCTGTTTTATATTTGCCAATTATTGACGAGAGGGTGGCTTTTCGCGCGCTTATGAAAAGATATTCGGATAATACATATTTGATTTTACTTGATACTGATGTTCCGAAAAATTCTTCAGTTAATCGTGAAATACTGAAATCAATTTATGATTCAGAGGTTGAAACATTTTTGAAACAACAGATGATTTTGGGTCTTGGTGGAAATATGGTTTTACAAAAACTTTATGTTTCGCCAAGCATTTATCATTTAAATGAAGGGCATACCGCTTTTGCAGCACTTGGGCTTTTGCTTGAGGAAGCTTGCTCAAAACAAATTTCTCTTAAGGAAGCTTTCCCCTTGGTTACTGGAAAAGTTGTTGCGACGAAACACACAATTTTATCTGCAGCTGGAATAAATCTTGATAAAAAATTGTTTGATTTTTATTTGGGTAAATATTGTCTAGAAAATAGTTTTTCTGTCGATGAAGTTTTTGATTTTGAAGAAGGCGGCGAAGATGATGACAATAATTTTTCTACCACAAAGTTTTTAATAAAAGTTGCGGCTCGACAAAACGGCGTAAGTAAAATACACGCTGTTTTTGAGAAGAAAGCTCATGATGAAAGTGATCTGATTCCTATTACAAACGGAATAAATAAAAACCGTTGGCTAGCTAAAGAATGGAATAGCGAACAGGGTAAATCGGAAACAGAAATTAAAAATATTTTGAGAGGAAAATTGATTAATTTTGTGAACAAACAAAGTGGTGAAAATTTTTTACCAGACATTTTGACAATGGTGTGGGCTCGTCGTTTTGCCAAATACAAGAGACCGGATTTACTATTTTCAGAACCAGAGAGATTGTTGAAAATTTTGAATGACAATAATAAACCATTTCAAATTATTCTTTCTGGAAAAGCACATCCAAAAGATGAATTTGGTCAAAAAACTTTGCGGATGATTCAGGAATTTATTCAAAATAACAATTTGAAATCAAAAATAGTTTATCTTCCAAATTATAATTCAGAAATTTCGCATTTATTAACAGCTGGCGCCGATATTTGGCTGAACACTCCAGAAAGGGGAATGGAAGCTTGTGGTACAAGCGGAATGAAAGCCGGAATTAATGGGACACTTCAATTTAGTGTTTCTGATGGCTGGGTAGATGAAGTAGATTGGGATGGTGTTGGATGGATATTACCAGATGCCAACATGGAAATTACAGCTAAAGCACTATTTGATACACTAGAAAATCAGATTATCCCGGATTTTTATAACAAGACTAATTGGCAAGATAAAATCAAGAAAACCAAAGAGATTGTGGCTAAAAATTACACTACAAATAGAATGTTTGATGATTATCTAAGTAAATTATACGAATTGAATTAGACACTACTAAAGTTCTATAAATCTGGTATAATATAAAACTGTGATAAGCATTTTTCGTCAGAAGAATCTTAAAATCCTGTTTGTGGCCGCAGAGGCAGCCCCATTCGTAAAAGTCGGGGGGCTTAGTTCTGTTATGAGGTCTTTACCAAAGGCTTTGAATGAACTTGGTCATGACGCGAGAGTTATGATCCCAAAATATCTTGCTATTGATTCAGAAAAGTATTTTTTGAAAATGGAACGAGAGGGTTTGGAAGTTCCAACAGATAATGAAGAAGAACCAACTCATTTGGTGTGTAATGTTAAACGTTGTGATCCAGACAAAGAGGAAGGAATTGCAACAACATATTTTCTTGAGAATCAAGAATATTATGAAAAGAGAGCAAATGTATACGGATATTCGGATGATAATATTCGTTGGGCTTTGCTTTGTCGTGGAGTTTTAGAGTTTGTTAGAAAAAATCAAGATTGGGTTCCAGACGTCATTGTTTGTTCTGATTGGCAATCTGCTCTTATCCCTAATTTCTTAAAAACTGTTTATGCTGATAATCCAAAAATGGCAAAAATTGCAACAGTTTTTTCTATCCACAATCTGTATTTTCAAGCGATGTATGACCATCGATTCGTTTCGGAAATGGATTTTGACGACGGCCATTCTGAAATTCCCGGTTTTGATAACCCAAGACTTTCAAAATTAAATTGGATGAGAAGGGGAATTATGTATGCTGATGCAATTAATACTGTTTCTCCAAATTATGCGAGAGAAATAATGACAAAAGATTATGGTGAATTGCTTGATGAATTATTAAGAGAACGCAGGTCTGTTTTATCAGGAATTCTAAACGGAATTGATTATGATTTGTGGAATTCAGAAGAAAATCCTCATGTCGCTTTTCCTTATAACATAAAAAATCTTTCTATTAGGGCAAAAAATAAAATTGCATTACAAAGTCAATTTAATCTACCCGTCAAAAAAGACGTTTTTGTTATGTCAATTGTTTGCAGATTTACGAAACAAAAAGGACTTGATTTGTTAACGCAAATTTTAGACTTAATTCTATGTGAACTACCAACGCAATTAATTGTTGTTGGAGAAGGAGATTCAGAATACATGCAATTTTTCCATAATTTAGAGACAAAATATCCAGATAAAGTCGCAACTCATTTAAAATTTGATAGTGTTTTGGCTCATAAAATTTTTGCTGGCGCAGATGTCACGGTAATTCCATCAAAATTTGAGCCATGTGGCCTTGTTCAAATGGAAGCTATGAGAATGGGAACTATTCCAATCATCAGAAAAACTGGTGGATTGGCAGATAGTGTTGAAGATTATAATCCAGAAAAACAGACAGGAACAGGTTTTGTTTTTGAAAAATTTGATTCATCATCTTTGATGATTGCCATTATTCGAGCTTTTGAAAATTTCCGTGACAAAGAACGTTGGCAAGAATTACAAAAAAGAGCAATGTCAAAAGATTTTTCTTGGCAAAATTCTGCCGACAAATATGTTCGACTTTTCTTGCAAGCAATCGCAACGCGTAATCCCAAATAATTTTATGAAATGGGCCAATTTTCTACATTTTTATCAACCAGCTCAACAGCAAGCCGATATTTTAGAGGCAGTTGTTACCCAGTGTTATAGGCCTGTTATAACAAGTATTTTTAATAATCCGCGCGCCAAATTAACGATTAATATTAATGGTTCGTTGTTAGAACTTTTTGATAAATATGGTTACAAGGACTTGATCGAAATGTTGAAAGCCGTTGGCGAACGAGGACAAGTTGAATTTGTCAGTTCGGCAAAATATCACGCCTTTCTCCCACTGTTAAATAAAGAAGAAATTAAACACCAAATAAAAATTAACGATGAAACAAATATTTTTTATTTGGGGAAAGCTTATCAACCAAAAGGTTTTTTCTCACCAGAAATGGGTTATGCAAAACATGTCGCCGAAGCGGTAGAAGAGGCTGGTTATAAATGGATGATTCTTGATGAAATCACGGCAACTGGAAAAGTAGGGGCGGTTGATTATTCAAAAATTTATAATATTAAAGGCACAAATCTGAATGCCTTTTATCGCGAACGTAGATTAAGTAATGTAATTATGAGCGCTGTTGTTAGAAATGCAGAATCTTTGGCAGAGGTAATGAATAAAGAATTAGGCGATGATAAATATGTTGTTACCGGAATGGATGCAGAAACTTTTGGACATCACAGACCAGGATTAGAAAAACTTCTTGATGAAATTTATGATGACGAAAGATTTGATTTGGTGACAATTTCTGAACTTTTTGATTTTTATAAAGAAACTGTTGAAACCGAACCAGCCCCTTCGACCTGGGCGAGCAGTCAAAGTGATATAGATAGACAAGTTCAATTTCTTTCTTGGAAAGATCCAGAAAATCCAATTCATGAATGGCAATGGCAATTATTTAATTTAGTTAACGAGGTTGTTAAAACTACTAAAATTGATGGTCCGGAAAGGGAACTGATTTGGAAAAAATTTGATATTGCTACTGCGAGCGATCATTTTTGGTGGGCTTCGGCAAAACCATGGTGGAGTTTGGAAATGGTTGAGGCGGGCGCTTTTATGTTAGTTGATGTGGTTAGAAGTATCGTTGGAGTATCTCCAGATATTGTTAAACAAGTAGAAGATTTATATATGAAAATTGTTTCAACTGCTTGTGATTGGCAAAGAACAGGAAAGGTTCGTGCTATGGCAAAAGCTCAGCAGACGATAACTAGAATCCCATTCAAAGATAGAACTCTTGGTGCTGGTGGAGCCGAGGAGGGCGTCTATCATGCTTTTATTAAAATGATGAATGATTTAGAAAAAAAAGCGTCAGAAAATAAGGAATATGAAAAAGCTATATTGTGGCGTGATGCCGTTTATAAATTAGAAAATAAATTGGATATTTATGAGGCAATAAATATCATTGATTTAATCAGATTAGAAATTCCTTATGAAGAATTAGAGGGCACTATTGAAAAATACAAAGAACAATACAGAAAAATTCGCGGGGGACAGCCAGAACAAAGAGGGTCTTAAATTATTTTTATATTATTAGTTTGTTGAGATGCTGATTGTGATTGCAGTTTGATTGTCTTCTGTTCTTCCAATAAATATTGCAACATTTCTTGAATCTTTATTGCCAGATATAACCGCAGCATCGCCCATTGCAGCGATTTGAGAAACCACCCAACCATTTTTACTTAATTCTGAATTGTAAAAACTTGAAACAGCTTGGACGCTGTCAGTTGTGATAAGAGTAACTGAAAGACCACTGGCACCATCATCGGAATTAACTTGCCCTGAATATTGAATTGTTGCGTTTGAATAAATTGATACATCACTCGGCCAATTTGTAGGTAGAGAATTTTCACCAATAGTTATAGTTCCATTTTCAGTTGTTAGTGTCACATTACCATTTGTTTCTTCATCGACATTCAATCCCGGGGCTATTGTGTTTTTGCTACTAAATATATAAATCACAACTAAAACGGCGATAATTAAAGCTATTGATATATATAGTTTTTTATTTGAAACAGTTGACGGATTATCAACTGAGATATTTTTGTTTTCCTCCTCCATAATAAAATTAATTAGTTTATAATTTCCATCACTAATTATAACTCTGAAACTGCTAAAATAAAAATTTGACACAAAATATGAACGTGTTAGCGTTATTGTCATGATAATAAATTATCAAAAGTTGAATATCTGCAATTACGTCGCTATGACATGGAATAGCGGCCTTTTCCCTGTATCAGGAAATTGCTATCAGTTTGTATTCAGCCGAGATAATTTTAATTAAGTCTAAAAATCTCCATAAATAACTAGTGTTATACCGGCTGAACAGAAGCCGGTTTTTTGTTCAGAAAAATAGATTGTTCTTTAAAAATAGGAGATAGACGATGATCAAGAAAATTATCGCTGAATATTATGTTTTGACAGCATTATCACGTGCTGGACATTCAGTTATTTGTGCAACATATGTTATGTATTTGTTGTCACACGGGCTGGATTTGTTCGAAATAAATATGGTGAACTTTGCTTTCTTCCTGACACTTTCTTTAGCAGAAATTCCTACAGGAGCTTTTGCTGATGTGTTTGGTCGGAAATTATCGTTCATTGTTTCATGCGTGCTATTTTCACTTGGGATGTTGATTTACGCATTGTCAGACACTGTCAGCGGTTTTCTAGCCGCAGAAGTTGTTGGAGCAATTGGAGCAACGTTCGCAAGTGGGGCATTTCGTGCATGGTTTGTGGATAAATTACGTCATCACGGTTATACAGGAAAGCTCGATAGAATATTTGCACGTGCAAGTCAGATTGGGTCTGTCGCACAAATTGTTTTTGCAACTATTGGTGCGATTCTTGCAGATATTTCTAATGTACTTCCGTGGTATACAGCAGCATTTATCACGTTTTCTTGTGGTTTTGTTGCTATGTTTTTGAAAGAAGAATATTTCGTTAGAGAAAAATTTTCTTTCAAGAATGGTTTGTCTGCAATAAAGAAAACGGTCATCTCGAGTGTTCGGTACGGCTATAGTGACCAAAAAGTTAGATTTGTTTTGGTTCTTGTTACTGTCCAAATTTTGGCAGTGCAGGCTCCAAATATGCAATGGCAACCACTATTTAAACAATGGTTGCCAAATCAAACAAGTCTGGGTTTTTTGTTCTCGGCCATATCGATCAGTATGATGATTGGTGCTGGAATTGCTCCAATAATTCTTCGTAAACTGAAATGTCAAAAAAAGACTTTGGCAGTATTTCAAATAATAATTGGATTAGGAATTGTCGCTTCGACATTATTTAATTCATTTATTGTTGCAATAATTGCCTTTCTTTTACATGAAGTTGCACGAGGAGCTTTTGGGCCAATAAAAGATGCTTATCTGCATGAAAATATTCCACCAAAAGAACGCGCGACGATTGAATCTTTTGAATCGCTTGCGCATCATTCTGGTGGGGCGGTGGGTCTTTTGTTGACTGGTGTTATAGCTAAAAACCTTGGTATGTCTCTGACGTGGATAATATCTGGTTCGTTTCTTATCTTGTTTACGCTTGTTGTAACGAGAAAGAAAATTAACCAGATGGTCGTTAAATAAACTTTTTAAAGAAGGCCTGACCAGCCTTCTTTTTATTTTTACAACGCGCTTATTTTTATGACTGTAAATATTACAACAAATATTATTGAAGCCACAATAAAACCAGCAATGAATCCTGTTAAGGATGATGCAATTAATGATCCTATTTTAAATTTATATTCTCGGTTATCTTCGGCAACGAAGTCACGTGTTATTTTATTCATGTTTATATATTAAAATTTATTTAGATTTCTTTGGTTTCTTTGTTTCTTTTCTTCTGGAATTATTTCCTTTAGCCATTTTTTATTTATTATCTAATAACGAATACATTATATCAAAGAATGATTAGATTTGGCATAGGCTTTTATAATAAACTAAAGCGTAATTAATATAACAAATTTTCTAACCCAAAAATCCTCTAATGTTCGCCGCTCTTAATATTAATTCATTCACATTACTATCATTATTTTTTATTGCGCGCGCAATTTTTGTAGTTATTTCTTTGTGTTCTTTGTCTACTTTGAAATTAAATAACGAAACAGATTTTCTAATTTTTTCAGCAATTTCATTTGAAAAGAGATACAGGCTACTTTCATTATAATATTTTAACGCTTCATTCATATCATAAGAAAAGTTTCCATAAAATTTTTGAATTTCTTTTATATCTTTTTTGTCTAAGTTTGATAAACCAAAAATTTCTGGCGGAATACCAATTGAATAGAGAGCAGCACAAAAAGTAATCGCTCTTGGCAGTTGTATAGATGATCCTCCTCTTGAATAGCCGAATAATCCAATGTGCAATTTTCTTTTTCTTCTTTTTGGGATGTATTTACTGATTTGGTTTATGAGTGGTGCTATTTCATTTATAGTTTCTTCGTAATCTTTATGAATTATATCAATGTATTTAAGCGCCACTTTTTCATTTATAGGCAAAGGATTTGATCTCTTTTTTTTGTTTATATAATTTATTGCCCCCTCAACTTGTTTTGCCGGTGAATCATATTTAAAGGCTGATTGTAATGTAAAAGTTTGAATACTCGGATAGCCTTTTAATATTTGTTTTGTTGTGCTTGGTTTGAAATTACCTCTAAAAGGACTTGATCCCATACCAATAATTGTATAAAGAGGTATTTTTAATTTTTTCTCCAGTTTGTGAATTCTTTGTAAAGCAATTTTCACTAACAAAATCGCCGAAACGTTTCCATAATTCAATGCTGGATCGCTTCTGGCAAACCACACTCTTTGATAGTCTTTAACTTTTTGAGATTTTATATATTTTTCAACAATTTTATCTGCATTTAGAATTTCGTCTTTTGTTTCAAATAATGGAGTAACTGTAATGTCTTTTGGTTTGAACTCGCCCAACCATTCCTGTGTTGATTTCCCGCAAGCCAAAATTTCTTTGGTATCACGGATAAATTTTTTGTAGAATTCTCTAAGCATTATTAACGGCTCTTCGGATTGGCACATTGGCACGACCATTTCAAATATCGGTGTTGTATTTTTTTTATAAAACAGGGAAGCAATATCATGATTTCTTGTTATCGAACTCAATAATTCAGCCAAAATTTTTGCCTCGGTTTTTTCTATTTCTGGATTTGGACATCTGATGGTCAAGAAAATATCTTTTCCCAAAACATGATCTTTGAAATAATTTGGATATTTTGAAAGTAATTTAAAAACAACATGATTATCAACTTCCTTTCCTTCAACATCCCAAAGTTGTTCATCAATCGATAAATTTGAATAAGAGAAAAAAGCCTCTTTCACCTCGTCATCACCACTAAGGATGCTGTTTTCTGCAAAAAAAGGAATAGTCACATTGTCAGGATGTTGTGTGCTCATCGTTCGCGGAATCCTTATTTTGTTGTTTTTATTATCTTTTTTCATATAAAAAGTATATCAAATCATAGATATGTTTCTAATAAAGAGCTCTTTATTTGTCAGTTTTTTGTGATAAAATAGCCTTTATATGATAAAGACATTGTGGTCTGAAATAAGACAAAAGGATCGTTATCTTGCGGTTAGTGATTTGGTTAGGGACAGTCAGCCGTCTGTCAGTTATTATTCTTTACTTGCCTTATCGTCGATTATTATCGTTTCTGGAGTTCTTCTTTCTAATTCAGCCATGCTTATTGGCGGAATGTTGATTACTCCGGTTTTGACACCGATTTTATTAATATCTCTCGCGATTGTTACTTCAAAAACAAAAATCATTGGCAATATGACATCGATGCTTTTGAAATCATTTGGGATTGTTTTTGGTATCTCATTTATCGTTGGACTAGTTATGGGCAAACCAGGAAACAAGGATTTCTTTAGCGTTGTCCTTTTTGATGATTCTGTAAAAGCCGCTTTTCTATATTTTATTGTGGCGTTTATGTCTGGAGCCGCGGCAACATTTGCTTGGATAAGAAAAGAAATTGCGACAGCGTTACCAGGAATTTCAATTGCCATTTCTCTTGTCCCGCCGATTTCAATTGTCGGAGTTTGGCTTTCTCAGGGGAATTTTGAATTAGCAAGATTCTTTCTTGTTGTTTTCTTGTTCAACATAGTCGGAATTGTGATGAGCAGTATAATTGTTTTCTCAATTTTGGATTTTTATAAGACAGGAGACGAGATGGTTCAAAATATTAACACAATTAAAAAGATAAACGGGCAGGAATAATCCGCGACTGTTTTGTGACAGATTTGTGCTAAAATACTTAATTGTTGGCATTTTATGATAAAAAGTCACGAAAACTACAAAGAACTGGTTTGGCGTCTAGCTAAAACCGATTTCAAACTTCGTTATCACGGAAGTGTTCTCGGATATGTGTGGGTAATATTAAAGCCTCTTTTGATGTTCACTATTTTGAACTTTGTATTTTCATCCATTTTTAATTTTAGAAATTCTGGCACCCCAAATTATCCGTTGGAATTATTGAC